>CALMMY010000116.1 GCA_937868695.1 uncultured Comamonadaceae bacterium | reverse complement strand
TCGGTGCTTTTCATACCCTCAGCCTAATCCATCTCCGTTTTGCGTAAGGTCAGTTAGAGATTCAGGCTGTTCAAGCCAAACTGTTTGAAACAGATAAGAACACAGCTTTCAAATCGGTTCTTTCTGTGTTGCAAGACTTGGGGTTTGTTGTTCAGGCTGCAAGCCTTGAAACGGGCATCATCACGGCCCAATCACCTACAAAACGTGACGATTCTGGTGGAGCCTTGATGGCTGCTCTTTTGGGTGGTGTGCGCGTTGAACAGCGAACTTTCGTAACAGCCTCGATTGAAGACTTCAATGCAAAACAAACTCGCGTCCGGTTGAATTTCGTGGACAAACAATTCCGCAGTGCAACCAATGGGCAGCAGGCCACTGATGAGGTGGTGGTTGAAAATCCCAAAATTTACGAAAATGCCTTCGAGAAAATTGGCGAAGCGGTGTTTATCAGGACTGCTCAGAAGTGACTTTCCAGGTTTTTTGCGCAGGTGTTTGAACAAAAAAGCGACCATTGGGTCGCTTTTTTATCGCCGGATCTGGTTCACCCGCCCATCGAAGAGCGCATTGCTGCCTTGCAGCAGGGTTGAACGCGGCTCTCAGCAGATAAAACCGTGTTCCGCAACTTGGGCCGGGCTCGTTGAGTCCGGCCTTTTTTTGTGTGCTCAGCGCCAGCGGTCATCGCGCCTGTTGTGGTCGATGCGGTTGGGCTCGGGGTGGCGATTCCATTCCCGACCCCGGTCATGTCCGCGCTGGTTGCTCCATTGCAGGCTGATTTGTGTGAGCGGTGGGGACACGCGCACCGGGGGGGCGTAATAGGGGTTGTACGCCGTATGGGGTCGCACATACACCGGAACGGGTGTGAGGTAAGTGGTTTCGTTGGTGATGACGGTGGGCCCCACGTAGCTCACCCTGGCCGGGGGAAGGGGCTGCTCGTAGCCGGACTGTGGCTGCATCTGCACCGGAGGCGGATAGCCCGACGGGTAGGCTGGCTGTGGCTGGGGAGCGTTGTACGGCTGGTAGCTGCCGGGCTGCATGGGGGCAGGAGTCACTTGCAATTTGACCCACTGGCCGGGGTCTTGCGGCATTTGTACCGTGTACTGTTTGCCTGCGTACTCGTAAGTCACGTTGTAGCCCACGGTTTGGTTTTCATAAACCGTCTGGGTGGTGCAGCGTTGCATATTTTGAGTCTGAGCCGGGGCGTTGCCTTCAATGTTGTTGCCCAGCACCGCGCCGCCAATGATGCCCAGCATGGTGGCCACAGCGCGGCCGCTTCCATCGCCGATCTGGTTGCCGATGGCTCCGCCCGCAATGCTGCCCATGGCCGCGCCCGCTCCCGATTTCTGGCCTGGCACGGTCACTTGCTCGTTGAAGCACACCTGGCGGGGAACGGCCACTTGCTGAAGCACGGGAATGCTGCTGATCACCCGGCCCATTTCAGCAAACTGGGGCGCGTTGTTCTGTGCCCGTGCTGTGTTCATGCCTGTGATGGCGGCTGCGCCCAGCACCGTCCAGGCCATCAGGCGCAGCAGCCGGGTACGCCGGGCTGCCGGTGTGCCCAGGCCCATGCGGCGTGTGGTGATGGCGCTGGCCGTGGCGCGTTCGCCAGGCTGGCGGTTGCGGTGGTTGAAATCGGTGGTCATAGGGGTATCTCCGTGATCTGCCCGACAAGCATGCCATGCGCATGTCAAGCCGAGGTCAAGCACCTGTAAGAGTTTGTCACTTGCCCAGCAGTTCCTGCGCCAGGGCTTCGGCCACCTTGATGCCGTCCACCCCTGCCGACAGGATGCCGCCCGCATAGCCCGCCCCTTCGCCCGCCGGGTACAGGCCGCGCACGTTCAGGCTCTGGAAGTCGTCGCCCCGCGTGATGCGCAGCGGCGACGAGGTGCGGGTTTCCACGCCGGTCAGCACCGCATCGGGCATGTCGTAGCCTTTGATCTTGCGGCCAAACACGGGCAGGGCTTCGCGCATGGCAGCCACGGCAAAGCCGGGCAGCACCTGGGCCATGTCCACCAGCTTCACGCCAGGTTTGTACGACGGCTCCACGCTGCCCAGGGCCTGCGACGGCTGGCCAGCCAGAAAGTCGCCCACGCGCTGGGCGGGGGCATCGTAGTTCTGCCCGCCCGCTTCGTAGGCCCGGCTTTCCAGCTGGCGCTGGAACACCACCCCGGCCAGCGGGTGGGTGCGTCCCTGGGCGGCCAGGCTGCGGGCCTGCTCGGCGTAGCGCGGGCCGTCGGTGTCACCGAAGGCGGCCACCCAGCTGGCG
>CALMMY010000115.1 GCA_937868695.1 uncultured Comamonadaceae bacterium | reverse complement strand
TCCGCATCGACGAGGTGGCCCGCACCGAGCGGCAAATCACCTTCCGGCTGTATGGGCCGCTGTTTTTCGGTGCTGTGGCCAAGGTGGATGCGGTGGTGGCCACAGTGGAAGCCGCCCCCGAGGGCACCGATGTGCTGCTCGACCTGGAAATGCTGGTCACACTCGATACCACTGGTCTGGATGCGCTGGAGCAGCTGCACAAGGCCGTGGAAAAACGCGGCGGCCACCTCAGCGTGGTCAACCCACAGGCCCAGCCACGCTCGCTGATGGAACGCTCCGGCTTTGCCGCTCATTTGCATGCACCGGGCCAGAGCCATCCTGTGTGACCTTGGCCTTGCGGGTGCGGGGCCACACTGCCAACAGCAAAGTCAGCACCCGCATCGGCACATAAAAAAACACCGCGAACCCTGACTTCGGCGCGTCAGCATGCCGACACGGTGGCCCCGTAAAATCGCCCGCCCGGCCCTTGCGCCCCCATTTTTCTGTTTGCTTTTTGCGAGACCCCAGACATGCCCTTTTTTGCACGCGCCCACTACACATCGGAAGCCACCCAGTTCATCGAGTCGCTGAAGAGCGCCAACGCCCAGGTGGAAGTGGGCCAGCGCCAGGGCCGCTCCCTGCTGTGGGACAAACAGATTGACCACGACCTGCGCCGCGACATGGAGTCCGGCAAAGTGGCCCAGAAGCCCTACCCCTACCAGACCGCCCCCACCGAACAGTGAGCGACTCCGCTGAGGCGGCGCTGGTCAACCCTGCCTCCGCAGCCACGCCCAGCAGTGCAGCCACGCCCGGCCTGCCCCCGGTGCTCGACCCGGTGGCCCTGGCCCGGCTGTATGGCGAACCGCTGTTTGCCCTGCCGCACGACCTGTACATCCCGCCCGATGCGCTGCAAGTGTTCCTGGAGGCCTTTGAAGGCCCGCTGGACTTGCTGCTGTACCTGATCCGCAAGCAGAACTTCAACATCCTCGACATTCCCATGGCTGCCGTCACCCGGCAGTACCTGAGCTATGTGGATGAAGTGCGTGCCGCCAACCTGGAGTTGGCTGCCGAGTACCTGCTGATGGCGGCCATGCTGATCGAGATCAAATCGCGCATGCTGCTGCCACCCCGCGCCAAGGCCGAGGGCGAAGAGCCTGAAGACCCCCGCGCCGAGCTGGTGCGCCGCCTGCTGGAATACGAGCAAATGAAGCTGGCTGCGTTCCAGCTCAACGAGTTGCCCCAGATGGGGCGCGATTTTTTTCAGGTGCAAGCATCCATCGGGCAAACAGCCGAGGCACGCCTGCCCCAGGTCACGGTGGCCGATCTGCAACAGGCCTGGGCCGACATCCTGCGCCGGGCCAAGCTGGTGCAGCACCACCGCATCAGCCGACAGGAGCTGTCGGTGCGCGAGCACATGAGCACCGTGCTCAAGGCGCTGCAAAGCCGCCGCTTTGTGGAGTTTGGCGACCTGTTTGACCCCACCCAGGGCGTGCCCGTGCTGGTGGTGACCTTCATCGCCATGCTGGAGCTGGCCAAAGAAACCCTGATCGAGCTGACCCAGGCCGAAGCCTTTGCGCCCATTTATGTCAGGCTGGCGTACACTCCCAGCCAAATTTCATAATGCGGTCAAA
>CALMMY010000114.1 GCA_937868695.1 uncultured Comamonadaceae bacterium | reverse complement strand
CCGAAAGAATCATGTCCGGCGGCTGCTCGCCGAAGGCTTCGTTCAGCACGCCCAACTTTCGGTCGCGCAACTGGTGAGACAGTTCGGGCTGCAACACCGAATACGTGCCCGCCGAGCCGCAGCACAGGTGCGCTTCGTTGCGCGCGGCGCGCAGCTTGAAGCCCAGCTGGTTCAGGTGCGACTCCACCCCACCGCGCAGCTTTTGCCCATGCTGCAGGGTGCAGGGGGGGTGGTAGGCGTACAGGGTGTCAGGCTGGCTCACACGGCCCTGCAGCTTGGCTGCCAGCTCGGGCAGCATGGCAGGCAGCAGTTCTGACAAGTCGCGTGTGAGGGCGCTGATGCGCTCGGCCTTGGCGGCGTATTGCGCATCGTCCTTGAGCAGGTGGCCGTATTCCTTCACCGTCACACCGCAGCCCGACGCGTTCATCACAATGGCTTCCACCCCGCCCTGCTCCACCAGGGGCCACCAGGCGTCGATGTTGGCGCGCATCTCGGCCTTGCCGCCTTCCTGGTCGTTGAGGTGGAACTTGACGGCACCGCAGCAGCCCGCCTGGGGCGCGATCACGGTCTGGATGCCCGCGGCGTCCAGCACGCGGGCGGTGGCGGTGTTGATGTTGGGCATCATGGCCGGCTGCACGCAGCCCGCCAGCATGAGCACCTTGCGCGCATGTTCGCGAGTGGGCCAGGCCCCTGCCTTTTGCGGCGCGGGCACCTTGGCCTGGAGGGATTTGGGCAGCAGGCCGCGCACTGCCTGGCCCACCTTCATGGCGGGGGAAAACAAGGGCGATGGCAGGCCCTCTTTCAGCGCCCAGCGCAGGGCCTTTTCGCCCAGGGGACGGGGCACTTTTTCGTCCACCAGCTTGCGCCCGATGTCGATCAGGTGGCCATACTGCACGCCGCTGGGGCAGGTGCTTTCGCAGTTGCGGCAAGTGAGGCACCGGTCCAGATGCATCTGCGTCTTGCGCGTGGGCGCCTGGCCTTCGAGCACCTGTTTGATGAGGTAGATGCGGCCGCGCGGGCCATCCAGCTCGTCGCCCAGCAGCTGGTAGGTGGGGCAGGTTGCCGTGCAGAAACCGCAGTGCACGCATTTGCGCACGATGGCTTCGGCCTCCAGGCCATCGGGGCGGGCGCGGTATTCAGGGGCGAGTTGGGTTTGCATGGGTGCAGCCTGGACAGGTCAACAGAAAAAATCAGGGGGCGGGGGGCAACTGGGCAGGCGCGGCCTTGCGCAGCGGATGGCGCAGGCGCGCCCGGTCGGCCCACAGCGGGGGCAGCGACAGGGCCAGCAGCACCAGCGCCAGTGGCACCACAAACACAAAACCCACATGCTTGAAGCCGGCCGCCCCGGCAATGCCGCCAATGAGGAACATCGCCACCAGCCCCGCAAACAGACGCAGCCGGGCATGGTTGGAGCGCACCTGGTTTTCCAGCGCGGTGCCGGTGCGGTTCCAGTAGAGCAACTTGCCCAGCTCGATGCCCAGGTCGGTCACCACGCCTGTCATGTGGGTGGTGCGGATCTGGGACGAAGACATCTTGGTCACCGTGGCGTTTTGCAGACCCATGATGAAAGACAGCAGAAGCACCGTCATGGGCACGGAAAAAGGCGTGCGCCAGTCCAGCGTGATGGCACCCACCAGGCCGAACACCAGCATGAGCAGGGCCACCACCACCAGCGGCAGTGCATAGCTGCTGTGCAACTTGCGCTGCAGCGCCCAGTTCACCATCACCGCCGTGGTGGCCGCGCCGCTGATGAAGGCCAGCAGGGCCCCCACGGCGCTGAGCACCAGCACCGTGTTGCCCAGCACGAGGTTGTCGGCCAGCATGGAAAGAAAGCCCGTCATGTG
This sequence comes from uncultured Comamonadaceae bacterium, assembly GCA_937868695.1. Taxonomy (GTDB): domain Bacteria; phylum Pseudomonadota; class Gammaproteobacteria; order Burkholderiales; family Burkholderiaceae_C; genus UBA2334. The sequence continues at coordinate 4,594 of CALMMY010000114.1, read as the reverse complement.
CGAGGTGTACAGGTTCACCACCAGAAAACCGCCCGCATTCACCGCCCCGGCATTGAAGGCCAGCAACAGGCCCAGCACGCGATTGCTGGTACCCGTGCGGTGGTGGCCGGTGAGGTGCCGCAGGCGCCGCATGTTCAGATCCCGGTTCAGCACCGGCGAGGCGCCGCGCGCCGCTGCGCCTTGCACGGGTAAAGCGCCCCGTGCCGGACGGCGATGGCAAGCACGCGCACGCTCCTTACCACTGCGGCGCCATGCGGCCGGGGTTGAAGATACCGGCCGGGTCGAAGCTGTGCTTGAGGCGCGCGTGGATCTGCTCCAATGCCGCAGATTTCAGATCAAATTGACCCCCAGCCCTTTCCCCACCTGCGCCGTCAGCTATGAATAGTGAAGCACTCCCACCCACTGCCCGGGCTGCTTCGCGCAGCACATCACCGTGCGCAAGCGGCGCCTGAACCCAGCGCAGGGCACCATGCCATTCGACCAGCGGCGACACGCCCCCCGGCAGAGCCAGCACGGGGGCCGTGGCGGGCAGCGACAGGCGCCACAGCGCCTGCCCGGGCCGCGCCAGGCGGGCAGCGAACCAGGGCAGCGTCTGCTCCCGGCAGGCCTGCCAGTCGGGTGCCGCGGTGGCGTTGTCGAGCCGCGTGCCGCCCATGCTTTTGCAGGCCGCATCCACCGCCGCCACGGCGCCACGCAGGCGCACATAGAGCTGGCCCACACCCGCGTCCTCCACCCAGCAACTGGCATTGAGCGGCAATGGCTGGCCACCCCAGGTGTGCAGCTTGCGCAGGGCATCGGCCTGGTTGCATTCGAAGCGCAGCGTGGCTTCGGCGGGAGCCACGGGCAACACCTTGAGGCTGACCTCGGTGAGCAGGCCCAGCGTGCCCCAGGCGCCCGCCATCAGGCGCGAAACATCGTAGCCCGCCACGTTTTTCATCACCTGGCCACCAAACGTGAGCAGCTCGGCGCGCCCGTTGATCAGCACCACACCCAGCAGGTAGTCGCGCACCGCACCCACGCTGGCGCGGGCGGGGCCGCTGAGCCCGGCCGCCACCATGCCCCCCACCGTGGCACCCGGGCCGAAATGGGGTGGCTCGAACGGCAGGCACTGGCCTTTTTCTGCCAGTACGGCCTCCAGATCGGACAGCGGCGTACCGGCGCGCGCCGTCACCACCAGTTCACTGGGCTCATAGCTCACGATGCCGTTGAGTGGGCGGGTGTCCAGCACCTCGCCGTGCAGCGCAAGGCCGTGAAAGTCCTTGGTGCCCCCGCCGCGGATGCGCAGGGGGGTTTGCGCGGCGGCAGCAGCGCGGACACGGTCAACAATCTGGCGAAGGGCGAATTCCATGGTCTGCATGGTAGCGGCACAGCGCCACGGCAGGCCGGGCGGGTCGCATGAATTTTTTGAACAGGGGCTGTGCAATCCACAGGAGCCCCGGCCGGCGCAGGCAGCGATGCCAACGCATCGCTCCATAAAAAAGGCCCGCCGACAGGGCGGGCCAAAACCTTGAAGAAACTCGTCTGTCTTGCACGGCGCTGCGGCGCCACCAGACACCGCAGCGCTGGGCGTTCAGCGGTTGTACGCCGTTTCGCCGTGCGAAGTGATGTCCAGACCTTCGCGCTCGGCTTCTTCTGGCACCCGCAGGCCCACCAGCAGATCGGCGATCTTGTAGGCGACGAAGGAGACCACGCCAGACCACACGATGGTGAGCAGCACGCTCTTGACCTGGATCCACAGCTGAGCGCCCATGGCGAAGGTGTCGGGGGTCAGACCGCCCGTGCCACCCAGGCTTTGCGAGGCAAACACCGCCGTCAGGATGGCACCGATGATGCCGCCCAGACCGTGCACGCCAAACACATCGAACGCATCGTCGGCACCCAGCATCTTCTTGAGGCCACCCACGCCCCACAGGCAGACCACGCCAGCGATCAGGCCCAGCACGATGGAACCCATGGGGCCCACGAAACCGGCAGCCGGCGTGACCGCCACCAGACCCGCCACGGCACCCGAGGCAGCACCCAGCATCGAGGCCTTGCCCTTGTGCAGGGCTTCACCGGCCAGCCACGACAGCGTGGCAGCACCCGTGGCCAGAATGGTGTTGATGAAGGCCAGGCCAGCCACGCCGTTGGCAGCACCTGCCGAGCCGGCATTGAAGCCAAACCAGCCCACCCACAGCAGCGAGGCACCCACCATGGTCAGTGTCAGGCTGTGGGGCGTGAGCGCTTCTTTGCCGAAGCCGATGCGCTTGCCCACCATGTAGGCACCCACCAGGCCAGCGATACCGGCATTGATGTGCACCACGGTGCCACCAGCGAAGTCGAGCGCGCCGTCCTTGCCCAGAAGGCCGCCGCCCCACACCATGTGGGCCATGGGGATGTAGCTGAAGGTGAACCACAGCACGGCAAAGATCAGCACGGCGGCGAACTTGATGCGCTCGGCAAACGATCCCACGATCAGCGCCACGGTGATGGCGGCAAAGGTGGACTGGAAGGCCACGAACACATATTCGGGAATGGTTGGCAGCAGGCCCGACAGCGTGTCTGGCGCGATGCCCTTCAGGAAGATCTTGTCAAACCCTCCGAAGAACTGGCCCTCGCCGGCGAACGTCAGGCTGTAGCCATAAACGGCCCACAGCACGGTGATCAGCGCAAAGATCACGAACACCTGCACCAGCACCGACAGCATGTTCTTGGAACGGGCCAGGCCGCCGTAGAACAGTGCCAGGCCCGGAATGACCATCAGGATCACAAGCATGGTGGACGTCAGCATCCAGGCGGTGTCACCCGAGTCGAGCTTGGGCGCGGGTGCCGTGGGGGCCGCTTCGGCGGCTGCAACCGGTTCGGCTGCGGGCGCTGGGGCCTCGGCGACAGGTGCAGCCACAGGGGCTGGCGCAGCGGCATCGGCCACCGGGGCGGCGATGGTGGTGTCGGCCGGGGCGGGTGCCTGGGCCAAGGACAGGGTTCCTGCGGACAGCAGACTCAGTCCCAGAATGAAGGAGGCAAGCAGTTTTTTCATGGCATGTACTCTCTGTGGGATGCAGCGGGCTTGGGGCCGTGCTTAAAGGGCTTCCTTGCCGGTTTCGCCGGTGCGAATGCGCACCACCTGCTCCAGGTGGCTGACGAAAATCTTGCCGTCGCCGATCTTGCCGGTGCGTGCAGCGCCTTCAATGGCTTCGATCACGCGGTCGACCAGCTCATCGTCCACGGCGGCCTCGATCTTCACCTTGGGCAGAAAGTCGACCACATACTCCGCGCCGCGGTACAGCTCGGTATGGCCCTTCTGGCGGCCGAAGCCCTTGACCTCGGTGACCGTGATGCCCTGCACCCCGATGTCAGAGAGGGCTTCGCGCACTTCGTCGAGCTTGAAGGGTTTGATGATGGCTGTCACCATTTTCATTTTGAGTTCCTCCGATTGAGGGCACCGACAGGGCGCCCTCCGTTGATTACAGGGTTTTGGTGAGCGTGGCGATCACGCGGGCTTTGTTGACGGGGCCAAAAAAGTCTTTCTTGTTGGCGCCCACGATGGCAGCGCCCAGCGTGAGGCCATCGCCAAAGTCATAGACACCACCGACGCTGTAATCCATGTAGTTGGGCACGCCTGCATCCTTGATGTCGCTGGAAAAGCGGGTGAAGCCCACCGATGCCTTCAGCGTGACCTTGGGCATCACTTCCTGTGCCACGGCGAAGCTCAGGTAGCCGGTGTTGCGGCCCTTGAGACCGGAGCCGGACTTGGCGCCCGCCCAGCCGAAATAGTCCTTGGACACCGTGTGCGCATACTTGGCCGTGAGCGGGCCAAAAGTGGCGGCGCCATAGAGCTCGGTGGTGTTGCCGCTGGTGTTGCCGGGATACAGATAGGCCAGCGCGCCCACATCCAGGTCCGCTCCGCCGGCCTTGAACTTGTAGCCGCCGTAGACATCGGATTCCAGCGAGTTGCCAGACAGCCAGTTCACGCTGGAGTTCCAGTTGCCGACATACCAGCCAGAGTCGCCAAAGGCATAGTCAAAGCCACCCTGCACGGCGGGCTTGAAGGCACTGACCTTGCCGGTGTCCTGGTCCTGGCCCCGGAACTTGTAGTTGCTGGTCAGGCTGACATTGCCCGTGAGCTGGGCACTGGCCAGCATGGGCAGGGCGGCAATAAAGGCGACGCTCAAGAACTTGATGGATGCGCGGGTCATGGTTCCTCCGGTAGGTCTAAAGTGGGTACACACCGGTTAAGCACGGTCCGTGCCATGTCGCAAAACACCACGACGGCACGCCCTGCGCCCGTGGTCTGCATTCGCCCTTACATTGGTGGTGGCGCCGCGCCATCGCACCCGAGTGGTGCGCAGCACGGCCGTCAGACAACAACCATCCACCCACCGCACCTATCTGGGGAGAAAACCGCTCATGAGTCTTGCTTTGGTGCAAAGCCGCGCGCTTCTGGGGCTGCAGGCGCCCTCGGTCACCGTCGAGGTGCATCTGGCCAACGGGCTCCCCAGCTTCACCCTGGTCGGTCTGGCCGATGTGGAGGTGAAGGAGGCGCGCGAGCGCGTGCGCTCGGCGCTGCAGAACGCGGGGCTGGAGTTTCCGCACAACAAGCGCATCACCGTGAACC
>CALMMY010000113.1 GCA_937868695.1 uncultured Comamonadaceae bacterium | reverse complement strand
GTCTTTTTGGCAGCATGCTCGGCGCTGTGCGAACCATCGGTGGCCAGAAGAATGTGCTTGAACATGCGGGTCTCCAATCAAAAACGGGGTCATGCAAAACGGCCTGAACCGCGCACCGCCCGGCTGCCGTGGTGGCAGCTTCAGAGGGTGTACCAGAAGGTGTGCCGGAAGGTGTGTATCTGGCAGTGGTGATTGTGCCCCCGTCGGCAGGCGCATTCACTCCGCCGCCCGGCTGGTCTTGATGCCCTGTCCGGCGGCCCAGGTGTTGATGTCGTCGCGGCGGATGGCGGCGGCCATCAGGCCGGGGAAGGCATCGGGCGTGCAGGCAAAGCTGGGCACGCCCAGCGCGGCCAGCTTGGCGGCCAGGGCGCGGTCGTAGGCGGGGGCACCCTCGTCGCTCAGCGCCAGCAGGGTGATGAACTGCACGCCCGACTCCACCAGCTCGCTGGCGCGGCGCAGCAGTCCGGCTTCCACGCCACCTTCGTACAGGTCGGAAATCAGCAACAGGATGGTGTTGCGCGGCTCCTGGATCAGGCCCTGGCAGTAGCCCACGGCCCCGTTGATGTCGGTGCCGCCGCCCAGCTGCACGCCAAACAGCAGGTCCACAGGGTCTTGCAGTTGCTCGGTCAGATCGACCACCGCCGTGTCGAACACCACCAGCTTGGTGGCCACGGCGGGCAGGCTGGCCATGACCGCGCCGAAGATGCTGGAGTACACCACCGAGGCCGCCATCGACCCGCTCTGGTCGATGCAGAGGATCACCTCGCGCTGCGGGCGGCGGGCCTTGCGGCCATAGCCCACCAGCGTCTGCGGCACGATGGTGCGGTAGTCGGGCTGCCAGTGGCGCAGGTTGGCGCGGATGGTGCGGTGCCAGTCGATTTCGGCCAGGCGCGGGCGGCGGTTGCGCTGGCTGCGGTCCAGCGCCCCGCTGATGGCGCTGCGCAGCGGCTCGTTGAGTTTGGCCATCAGCTCATCGACCACCCGGCGCACCACCTGGCGGGCCGTGGCCTTGGTTTCTTCGGGAATCACGCCCGACAGCGCCACCAGGCTGGCCACCAGATGCACGTCGGGCTGGGTGCTTTCCAGCATCTCCGGCTCCAGCAGCATCTGGCGCAGGTGCAGGCGCTCCAGTGCATCGCGCTGCATCACCTGCACCACCGAGCTGGGGAAATAGGTGCGGATGTCGCCCAGCCAGCGGGCCACGGTGGGGGCCGACTGGCCCCGGCCCGCGCTGCGCGGCCCGGACCCGGCACCCGTCTGGCGCGAGCGGTTGTTCAGGCCGCTGGGGCCGTCGGGGTCGTAGAGCGCGGCCAGGGCGCGTTCGATGGCTTCCTGCGCCGTGGTGGGCTGGCCGCAGCTGTCCTTGGCCTGCTCGCCCAGCACCAGCCGCCAGCGTTGCAGCCGGTTGGTGGGCGTGGCGGTCGGGTCGGCGGCGGGGTCGGTGGCCAGGCCGGATGGGCTGCTGGCGGATGCCGATACCGATGTCGAGGTCGATGCAGGGGTGGGAGCGGGAGCGGATGGGGCGGTGGTCATGCGGGGATTCCCAGAATCAGGCGCAGCAGGGGGATGGCCAGGGCGGCGCGGTCGGCATCGATGTCGGTGCCCGTGCCCGCCATGCTGCCGGGGTCGGCAGAAGCGGTGCCCAGGCCGGACTGTCGGCCCCGGCGGGCACGCTGGCCCAGATCGTGGCGCTCCGAGGCCGAGAAGGCGGCAAAGCTGCGCCGCACCAGCGGCACCACCTGCATGAAGTGGGCATCGGTCAGGCTCTCCAGCCAGGCATCGACCAGGCCCCACACGGTTTCATCGTGCAGCAGCACCATCGCGTTGCGGTTCAGAAAACCATCCAGCCAGTGCGCCGCATCCAGCGGCGGTGCGCCCGATGACAGCTGGCGCGACAGCTGGGTGGCTGCCTCGTCGCTGGGCCACTGCCCGCCGTCCAGCAGCAGGCGGGTACATAGTCCGCGCAGCAGCGGGTGCGGCAGCTCGCCCTGGGCAATCTGCACCAGCGCCTTGTGCCACAGCGCCAGCTGCTCGTCGCTGTCCTTGGTCTGGGCGTGCAGGCCAATGGCCTCGTGGGCGGCCAGCAGCGGGTCGCGCAGCTCGGTGGCCGCGCTCTCGTTCAGGCCCTGGCAGGCCAGGGGCAGGCCGATGGCACCGCGTGCAATCAGGCCATCGAGCACATGGGCCAGCAGCGCACTGTCGGTCTGGCGCACGCTGCCGTAGCGGAACACCCGCGCCAGCGGCGGCACGGCAGCGATCAGTTGCAGCGCATCGCCGGTGGTGGCCGCACGCGACTGCAAGCTGGCGCTGACGGCATGCACCGCTGCTTCCAGGTCGGCCAGCAGCGCCTGATCGACCAGCGCCGCCAGCGCGGGCAGCGATTCCAGCGTTTGGCACTGCTCGGTGATGCAGGCGGTGGCGGCGTTGGCCACGGTGGAGCCGTAGCGGCTGGCCTCGATCAGCTTGACCGACAGCTCGGGCTCCCAGCGCAGCACCCAGGTCTCGCGGAAGGTGCCCCGGCTGCCCCGGCCACCACCCAGCCGCCCCCAGGCAATGCCCAGCAGGCCCAGGCGGTGCAGCAGGTGGCTGCGGGCCAGGTCGGTGGGGTTGCGCAGGTCGAGTTCGAGCGTGCGCTCCAGCGCCTCGGGTTTGAGTCGCAGGCTTTTCTGCTGCTGCTCCAGGTCGCGCTGCAAGGGCACGGCGGGCACATCGGGCGGCACCTGGCCCAGGCGCTGGCTCACCGTCAGGGCGCTGTGGATGAGTTGCAGCGGCGTGGCATCGCCCATGAACACGGTGGTGCGCACCGCTTCGTCCATGTCGTCCAGGCCCGGCGTGCTGTGGCCGCGCATGGCGGCCAGCGCGTCCGACAGCCGGATGGCCTCGATGATGTGGGCCGACGAGCAGTCGATCTGGTGCGCGCGCAGCAGCCGCGCCACCCGCGACAGCCAGCCCGTGGCCCGGTCGGCCTGGGGCGGCAGGTGCCACAGAAAGTCGTACCAGCCGGGCGCGGTGATGCCCGCGCCGTAGCCGCTGGCGCGGGTGAGGTGGCCATACGTCCACGGCACCCAGGTGGCGCTGACCTTGAGCCGGGGCAGCCCTTTGAGCAAGGCCACATCGGACTTGGCCAGGGCCTTGTCGGCCTTGTCTGCCGCCTTCTCGGCAGCCAGGTGGGCGGCCAGCCGGGCTTTCTCGGCCTTGTCGGCTTTGGCCCGCTCCTTGTCGCTGGCCTGTGCGTCGATCTCGGCGGGAATGAAGGCGGGCACGGTAGCGGGCTTCAGGGCCGGTACGTGCCAGGCACCGCATACCACGGCAATGCGCTGGTGCCCGGCTTTCTGGGCCTCGCGCACGCACTGGCGCATGTGAGCTTCGCGCAGGGCTTCTTCGGCCCGGCCTTCTTCGCTGTGGCCCCGGTAGGCATGGGGCCAGGTGTCGCGCAGCACGGTCATGGCCTCGGTGATGGCCTCGAACAGCGCCAGCCCGTCGCCATCGGTGCCGCGTTCTTCCACCAGGTGGTTCCACCAGCTTTCGCCATCGGCAAACCCGGCGGC
>CALMMY010000112.1 GCA_937868695.1 uncultured Comamonadaceae bacterium | reverse complement strand
CAACCATCAACTTTGATATCGAATCACCATCTTATTTTGATGGGACAGCCCTGGCTCGCCACCACAAAAGCCAGGCAATAAACAACACGCCATGTCAACACAGCACAGCTCGCCACCACAAAAGCCAGGTAATAAACAACACGCCATGTCAACACAGCGCGGCTTGCCACCACCAAAGCCAGGCAAAAAACAGCCCACCACCACACACATCAGGCGAGCAACAGCAGCCCGCCAACGGCAAACTCAAAGCACTTGCTTGATCAAAAGAACCATTGCAGACCAGCCACCGGATGCCAGCGGTTCAAAGCCAGCGTTTGAGCAGGACCATCACTTGCTGAAAGCGCGGGCCGTAGGGGGGGTAGAACAGTTCACCCATCGCCCAGCGCGATTGCACCAGCACCGGCTTTTGCTGGGTAAAGCGCAGAAAGCCGGTTTCGCCGTGGTACGCGCCCCAGCCGCTGTCACCCACGCCACCGAATGGCAGGTTCTCGTGGGCGATGTGCATCAGGGTGTCGTTGACGGTCACGCCGCCGCTGACGGTGCGGGCCAGCACTCGGTCGCGGGCGGCGGTGTCGGAGCCAAACCAGTACAGCGCCAGCGGGCGGGGCCGGGCGTTGATGTGGGCAATGGCCGCATCCGGCCCGTCGCAGCTCAGCACCGGCAGGATGGGGCCGAAAATTTCTTCGGTCATCAGGCGGCAATCGGCAGGCGGGTTGAACACCAGGGCCGGGGCCATCTGCCGGGGGTGGGCCAGCGCATGGGCGCGGATGGATTCGAAGTTTTTTTGCGCTTCTGATTTTTTGGGGTGCGTGTGCGGATAGGGATGCGGAGGGCTGGCCGCTGCCTTGTTGTCGGACTTGTCTGCCCCCTCCCCCAGCCGCACCACCCGCGCACCTTGTGCCTGGGCTTGGGCCAGCAGGTCGTGCAGGCGGGCGTGGTGGCGGTCGGTGACGATGCTGGCGTAGTCGGCATTGCCGCCCAGCGTGGGAAACAGCCTGTCCACCGCCTGGGCAAAGGCTTGCTCGAAGGCGGCTTCGCAGCCTGGGGGCAGCAACACATAGTCGGGCGCGATGCAGGTTTGCCCGGCGTTGAGCAACTTGCCGTGGGCAATCTTGAGCGCAGCACTGGCCAGGTCGCCTTCCCTGCCCGGCAAAAAGCACGACGCATCCAGGATGCAGGGCGATTTGCCACCCAGCTCCAGCGTGGTGGGCGTGAGGTTCTGCGCCGCTGCCTCTGCCACCTTGCGGCCCACGGCGGTGGAGCCAGTGAAAAACAGGTGGTCAAAGGGCAGGCTGGCAAAGGCATGGGCCACATCGGCCCCGCCCTGCACCACCGTCACCTCGTCGGGGGTAAAGGCAGCGTGCAACAGGTCGGCCAGCAGGGCCGAGCTGCGGGGGGTGAGTTCGCTGGGTTTGATCATCACCCGGTTGCCTGCGGCCAGCGCGGCGGCCAATGGCCCCAGGGTGAGTTGCAGCGGGTAGTTCCACGGACCAATCACGCCCACCACGCCCAGTGGCTGGCGCTGGATGTGGGCTCGCGCCGGTTGCAGGTAGATGGGGGTGGACACGCGCTGGGGCTTCATCCAGCGGGGCAATTTTTTCTGGAGCTGGCCGATGGCGGCCAGCAGCACAAAGTAATCGGCCACATCGGTGAGGTGGGGGGAGCGCACACCAAAGTCGGCCTGCACGGCATCGGCCAGCGCGGGGCCGTGTGTTTCGATCAGGTGGGCAATGCGCCCCAGCCGCTCGCGCCGCCAGGCCAGTGGCACATCCACCATCGCCCGGCTGGCCGCATGCTGGGCTTGAAACCGGGTGGTCAGATCGGCAGCCCCATGGGGCATGGATGGTGGTGAAAGTTGCATGGTGGCCACATGTCTGGTGAGTATGTGCAGCCTATGTTAGGCCACTGCCGGAGCGCAAGGTAGAGCCAGGGCTCCAATGCCAACCAGTCAGCAGGGCATCAGCTTAGACAAGAATACTCCCCCCCGTTATTAACCAACGAGACAAACGCATGAAACACCTCATTTCCCTCACCCTGGGCCTGTGCGCCAGCAGCTTTGCTTTTGGCCAGGCGGCCAGCATTCCTGTGGGCACCGCGCTGACCATTTTTGAGAACCAGAAGGTTGTGGTGGTGCAAACCGCCAAGGGGCCAATCGAAATCACCCGCACCATGACGGCTTGCGGCAAAAACGGCGGCACCATCCAGCCGCTGGTGCCCGTGCCCGGCGTACACCCCATCGGTGAAACCGAAATCATCCAGGCGCTGGGTGACCGCAACGCACTGGTGGTGGACATGCGCGACACCAACGACCGGGTCAAGGGCACCATTCCCGGCTCCATCAGCATTCCCTACACCGAAGTGGTGGACCGCCTGAGCGAACTGGGCTGCACCAAAACCGCCAGCACCTGGAACTGCGCCGCCGCCAAGCCGGTGTACGCCTTCTGCAACGGCCCCACCTGCCCGCAAAGCCCCATCGCCATCCGCGCCATGACGCGCGAAGGCTTCCCTGCCGACAAGATCTATTACTACCGTGGCGGCATGCTGGACTGGGATGCACTGGGCCTGACCTCCGTCAAAAACGAGTTCTGATTCGCACCTGCCCCTGAGCCAGATCAGCCAGCCCTGCCCCACCATGTTTTTTGTCCTGCTCTACCTGGTGGGTGCAACGGCCACGCTGACCCTGTTTCCGCACTGGTCCACGGCCACGGCCTTGCTGGTGCCTCTGGCCGTGGTGGCATCGCTCAGGCTGGCGCTGTTTCTTCTGCCCCAAAAGCAAAAAGCCCCCGGTGATGTGTCCACCACCGGGGGCCAGGATCAAAGCTGATCAGCGCATCAGCCGCTGATCACGGCCTTTGCGCGGCAGCGCACACCCTGCTCACACCATCGGCTGGGCGGGTGCAAACTCAAACACCCCAGGCGCACGCACCGGATCCACGCTCACCGCGATGACCGACTTGGGCGGATAGCGGCCTTCCAGCAGCAGCTTGGACAGCGGGTTCTCGATGCGCTGCTGAATGGCCCGCTTGAGCGGACGCGCACCGAACACGGGGTCGAAGCCCACCTTGGCCAGTTCGTCCAGCGCAGCGGGCGACACTTCCAGCCGCAAGTCCATGCCGTGCAGGCGGGCCTGCAAGCCTTTGAGCTGGATGCCCGCGATGCTGGCGATGTGCGCAGCGTCGAGCGCATGGAACACCACGGTTTCGTCGATGCGGTTCAGAAACTCGGGGCGGAAATGGTTTTTCAGCTCGCCCCACACCGCGTCCTTCAGGTCGTCATAGGGCATGCCCACCATCGCCTGGATCAACTGGCTGCCGATGTTGCTGGTCATCACGATGACGGTGTTTTTGAAGTCCACCGTGCGGCCCTGGCCATCGGTCAGGCGGCCATCGTCCAGCACTTGCAGCAGCACGTTGAACACATCGGGGTGGGCCTTTTCCACCTCGTCGAGCAGCAGCACGCTGTAGGGTTTGCGGCGCACGGCCTCGGTCAGGTAGCCGCCTTCTTCATAGCCCACGTAGCCGGGGGGCGCACCGATTAGGCGGGCCACAGAGTGTTTCTCCATGAACTCGCTCATGTCGATGCGCACCAGGTGCTCTTCGCTGTCGAACAGAAAGCCCGCCAGCGCCTTGCACAGCTCGGTCTTGCCCACGCCGGTGGGGCCCAGGAACAGGAACGAACCTGTGGGGCGGTTGGGGTCACTCAGGCCCGAGCGTGAGCGGCGGATGGCGTTGGCCACGGCGGCAATGGCCTCGTTCTGGCCCACCACGCGCTCGTGCAGCTTGGCTTCCATCTGCAACAGCTTGTCTTTTTCGCCCTGCATCATCTTGGCCACGGGAATGCCGGTGGCGCGGCTCACCACCTCGGCAATTTCTTCCGCGCCCACCTGGGTGCGCAGCAGCTGGTTGCCCTTGCCGCCACCGCTGCCAGCTTCCTTGGCTTGGGCTTCTTTCAGTTGCTTTTCCAGCTCGGGCAGCTTGCCGTATTGCAGCTCGGCCACCTTGTTGAAGTCGCCCTTGCGGGTGAATTCCTCGATCTGGAAGCGCAGCTTGTCGATGTCTTCCTTCACCTGGGCGCTGCCCTGGGCCTGGGCTTTTTCGCGCTTCCACACTTCGTCCAGGTCGGCAATTTCGAGTTGCAGGCGGTCAATTTCCTCGTCGATCAGCTCCAGGCGCTTTTTGGAAGCCTCGTCCTTCTCGCGCTTGACGGCTTCGCGCTCGATTTGCAGCTGGATCAGGCGGCGGTCCAGCTTGTCCATCACCTCGGGCTTGGAATCCAGCTCGATCTTGATTTTGGACGCGGCCTCGTCAATCAGGTCAATGGCCTTGTCGGGCAAAAATCGGTCGGTGATGTAGCGGTGGCTCAGGTTGGCGGCGGCCACGATGGCCGGGTCGGTGATGTCCACGCCGTGGTGCAGCTCGTAACGCTCTTTCAGGCCGCGCAGGATGGCAATGGTGGCCTCCACCGTGGGCTCGCCCACCAGAATCTTCTGAAAGCGGCGCTCCAGCGCGGCATCTTTTTCGATGTATTTGCGGTACTCGTCCAGCGTGGTGGCCCCCACGCAGTGCAGCTCGC
>CALMMY010000111.1 GCA_937868695.1 uncultured Comamonadaceae bacterium | reverse complement strand
ACATGACCAAAACACAACGCAGCCTGGCCCTGTGGGCCGCCCTGGGTGCCACGCTGGTGGCGGCATCGGCCTGGGCACTTTGGCCCAAACCCATGACCCTGGAAGTGGTGCACCCCCACCGCGACACCTTGCGCGTGCAGCGCACCGACCAGGGCACCACCCGCGTGCGCGACCTGTTCACCGTCAGCGCCCCCACCTCAGGCCTGCTGGAGCGCCTGAACCTGGAAGCGGGCGATGCCGTCACCGCCGGGCAAACACTGGCCAGCCTGCGTGCCGCCCTGCCCGTGCCGCTGGACCCCCGCCGCCAGGCCGAAACCAAAGCCGCCGAAGCAGCGGCCCGCGCCCGGCTGGACGAAGCCCAACTGCGCACCCGCCTGACCCTGAGCGAGCTGGAACGCCAGCAAAAACTGGCCGCGCAGCACATGGTGTCAGACAGCGCCCTGGCCACCGCCCGCTCCGCCTGGGCCGAAGCCAGCGCCCGCCAAACTGCGGCCCAGGCCGACTGGGCCGCCGCACAGGCCAGCCACCAGAGCGGCTGGGTGGAACCGGGGCGGCAGGTGCTGGCCATCAAGGCCCCCGTGGGCGGCGTGGTGCTGCGCACCCTGGTGCGCAGCGAAACCAGCGTGGCCGCAGGCACCCCGCTGCTGGAGCTGGGCGACCTGAGCGCGCTGGAAGCGGTGGCCGAATTCATCTCGGAAGACGCGGTGCAAATGGCCCCCGGCGCACCCGCCAGCATCGAAAACTGGGGCGGCCCGCCCGTACACGCCAAGGTGCTGCGCGTTGAGCCGCTGGGCGAACGCAAGGTGTCGGCCCTGGGCGTGGAAGAACAGCGGGTGAAGGTGGTGCTGTCGTTGCAAAACCCGCCCAAAGCCCTGGGCCACGGCTACCGGGTGGATGCCCGCGTGACCGTGCTGGAGCGCCCCAACGCCCTGCTGCTGCCGGTGGAATCCCTCATCCGCACAGCCCAGGGCTGGCGCGCCTGGGTGCTGGAACAAGGCCAGGCCCAACCCCGCACCGTGACCGTGGGCGACAGCGACGGCCAGCACCGCATGGTGACCGAGGGGCTGAGTGAAAGCGATGCGGTGGTGCTGCGCCCACCGCCTGGGCTGGTGGCGGGGCAGAGGGTGAAGGCGGAGGCTGCGGCGGCGAAGTGAGCGGTGGTGCCCGGTGGGGAAGGGCAGAATGAGGGGCGGGGTTTGTGGGTGGATTTATCCGGGGTAACGAATGGATGAATTCAGTGCAGGCTGTTGATTTGAAATAAGTTTCAGGAGGAAATCGTGATCAGAATATTTTGTAGTGTTTGTTTTCTTCTGCCAGTATTGAAAATTTGCCCTGGTTTACACAAATGAAATTCGAGCTACGAGCAACCGCACGAGGGCTAAGCAACGAAGAGTTGCTTGCTGACATGCGTCGCGTTGCCCAAATCCTTGGTCGTCAAACAGTTACTCTCGCCGAGTACACCCAAAATGGCCGTGGACATTGTTCAACAATACAACGACGCTTTGGTTCATGGTTCAAAGCACTCGAACATGCTGGACTCCAGCCGAGCAGATCACCGATAGGAATAACTGACGAATCACTCTTCGAAAACCTGCGAATTGTTTGGATCGAACTTGGACGTCAACCGAGTTACTCTGAGGTTAGATCACCCTTGTCTCAATTTTCGGTAGGCACATATGAGAATCGCTTCGGCAGTTGGTCGAACGCACTTCAAGTATTCGTTGAATGGGTGAACTCTGATGAAACACCCGAGCCAGATGTTTCGAGTAGACAAGATGTAGCTCTTCGTCCATTGACCGCCAATCTAAAGCGAACCAAGCGCGAAATAAGCGAACGCTTGCGATTCCGCATCTTGGTTCGCGATGGCTTCGCATGTCGAGCATGTGGAGCAAGCCCTCTTAAGACCCTTGGAACAGAGCTGCATGTAGATCATGTCATCCCATGGTCAAAAGGTGGAGAGACTGTCGAGAACAACTTGGAAACCAAGTGCTCGCGATGCAATTTAGGCAAAGGAAACGCGTTTGATGTCTAGCTGACGGTTCAATGCGGATGCCGACTTGGGCCATTTTTTCGGCATTTTCATGTCTCATGTTGACACCGTTTCCGCTTCGGCGCCCGTAAACCTGGGTACTGTCCCCCATGCCATTCACAGGCACCATCCAATCCTGGCAAGACGACCGGGGCTTTGGCTTCATTGAGCCCGCGCAAGGCGGGCAGGCCGTCTTCGTTCACATCAAGTCGTTCACATCGCGCGGTGGCAGCAGGCCACAGGTTGGCCAGCGGGTCACGTTTGAAGTCGAACTGAACGCCCAAGGCAAAAAGCGGGCGAAGAACGTGGCCGTGGTCAGCGCCGC
Source organism: uncultured Comamonadaceae bacterium (assembly GCA_937868695.1). Taxonomy (GTDB): domain Bacteria; phylum Pseudomonadota; class Gammaproteobacteria; order Burkholderiales; family Burkholderiaceae_C; genus UBA2334. The sequence goes on along the minus strand of CALMMY010000111.1, from coordinate 1,363 downwards.
AGCCGCCACCTCCGCAGTGCCGCGTCAGCGGCGGGCTGCCGACTCCCCGGCGCAGTGGGGCACGGCCAGCCTGTTTGCCCTGCCTGCTTTCCTGCTGGTTTACCTGGCGGTGGCCGTCATCTGGCGTGTGCCGGGCTGGGTGGCGGCGCTGTATGCGGGTGCCAGTGTGGTGTGTGCGCTGGTCTATGCCATCGACAAATCGGCCGCCGTGGCCGGGCGGTGGCGCGTGTCGGAAAGCACGCTGCACACGCTGAGTCTGGTGGGCGGGTGGCCGGGCGCACTGGTTGCGCAGCAGGTGCTGCGCCACAAGTCGAACAAGGCAGCGTTCCGTGCGGTGTTCTGGGTCACGGTGGTGGCCAACGTGGCGGGCTTTGTGGCCATCCATTCGCCACTGGCTCCGGGCTGGCGGGTTTGACGGCTGGTTTTGTGGTGGCGGTGGGCGACACCTCCACGATTCCCAGAGCGGTTCAGAAAGAAAGCCTGGCCGATTCAGTTCCACGCAGAAGAGGACGGCGCATCTGTTCACCCCCCCAGTGGAAGGCCACCCGAGCCTGCATCTTGCAGGTCTGCACCGTTGAGAAGATGCGCTCGGGCTGGGGGTGGCAGAAGGGGCAGGTGGGTGCGGTGGTCATGGGCACGGACATGTGATGCTGAATCAGCTGAAGCTGGCCCGGTAGCTCACCGGATCGAGTGTGCAGTGGTGGGCGATTTCCCCGGCCAGGTCAAACATGCGCGGCTGCCTGCGGAACTCGAACAGGCGGTACAGATGGAACTGCTGCGCCGCCGCGCGAGAAAAGTCCAGCTCGTTGCGGGAGACAAAAAACGGGGTGTCTTTGCCAAAGGTGGTTGTTTTGACTTCAATAAAGCGCTCGCGCCCGTCTGCCTCAAAAGACAGCACATCAAACCCCAGGCCATCCCCCTTGGACTGGGCCACATGCTCCACACGGTCGGCCAGTGTGGATTGGCCCAAACCGTTCAAACGCCAGTGCTCAAACTGGATCACGAATTCTTCACCGGCCAGCCCCAGCGACTGGTTGTGGGCTTCACGCGCCAGGTAGTCGCGCTGGATGCCGGGCTTGCTCCACTGCCAGGCGGGCGTGTCTTCCGCCACCCGCAACTGGCGCACGGGTGCGGGCGCGATGGTGTTGGCAAAGTCAAGGCCCATCGGTGTGACCGCCGGTTGCTGCACGGCAGCCAAGGCTGCCTGATCCAGCACAGCCCGCTGCTGGATTTGTTGTGCGACGATTTCGGCCAGCAGCGCCTGGTAGTTGGCACGCGGCTGGTAGCCCCGGATGTAGGGCATGCCCAGGTGGATGAGCACCGCGCTGATGTTGCAGTGCTTGAACTCGATGGAGCCCTCTGA
>CALMMY010000110.1 GCA_937868695.1 uncultured Comamonadaceae bacterium | reverse complement strand
GACGGTGAACTCGTGCATCAGCGCCAGCGCCAGCGCGGCATCGGTGCCGGGCAGCAGGGCCAGGTGGGTGTGGCATTTGTCGGCGGTTTCGGTGCGGCGGGGGTCGATGCACACCAGCCGTGCGCCGTTGCGCTTGGCCTCCTGGGCATGCCGCCAGAAGTGCAGGTGGCTGCCGATGGCGTTGCTGCCCCAGATGACGATGAGCTTGCTGTGCGCAAACTGCTCCACCCGCGTGCCCAGCTTGCCGCCCAGCGTCTGCACCAGGGCCTCGGCCCCGGCGCTGGCGCAAATGGTGCGATCCAGCAGACTGGCCCCCAGGCGGTGGAAGAAGCGGGCGGCAATGCTCTCACCCTGCACCTGGCCCATCGTGCCCGCATAGCTGTAGGGCAGGATGGCGCGGGGGTCGTGCGCGGCAATGGTTTGCAGGCGGGCGGCAATGTCGGCCAGCGCCTCGTCCCAGCTCACGGGCACGAACTGGCCAGGGCCACCCTGGCCCTTGGGGCCAACGCGCTTCATGGGTTGCAGCAGCCGCTCGGGGTGGTGGGTGCGCTCGGCATAGCGCGACACCTTGGCGCACAGCACACCGCCGGTGGCGAGGTGGTCGGGGTTGCCCTGCACCTTGATGGCCACGCCGTTTTGCACGGTGGTGATAAGGGCGCAGGTATCGGGGCAATCGTGCGGGCAGGCACCACGGATGTGCGTCACACCAGCCACCTTATCGGCACCAACCGAAGCGGAATCAGGGAAAACCTCTAACACATTGACGGACGCGGACATGCAAACAACCTTTCAAACCCGTGAAACTTGTGGACAATTTGCGGCAACATCACCAATCACCCCAAGGAAAACGCATCTTATGCAAAGACGCACTCTGCTGAGCGCCACCGTTCAAACCGCCGCACTGGCCTGCCTGGCTTCCACCCGCACAGCCTGGGCCGACGGCATCACCGACAGCACCGTGGTGCTGGGGCAATCGGCCCCGTTCAGCGGCCCCGCCGAACAACTGGGCATCCAGTACAACCTCGGCGCACAGATGGTTTTCGATCAGATCAACGCCAAAGGCGGGGTCAACGGGCGGCGCATCGAACTCAAACGCCTGGACGACGGCTACGAGCCCACCCGCTGCGCGGCCAACACCAAGCAGCTGATCGAGGACGAGGTGTTTGCCCTGTTCGGCTACGTGGGCACGCCCACCAGCCTGGCCGCCCTGCCGCTGGCCACCGAGGCCAAGGTGCCGTTTTTTGCCCCGTTCACCGGCGCACAGGCGCTGCGCGAGCCGTTCAACCGCTATGCCATCCATGTGCGGGCCTCGTATTTCGAGGAAACGGCGGCCATGATCAAGCAGCTGACCGCCCCCGGCATCCAGAAAATTGCCGTCTTCCACCAGAACGATGCCTACGGCAAGGCCGGGCTGGATGGGGTGGTGCGGGCGCTCAAGGCGCTGGATCTGGAGCCGCTGGTCACCGCCACCGTCGAGCGCAACAGCACCGATGTGTCGGCGGCCATCGGCCAGATCATGCCCAAGCGGCCCGAGGCCATTGTGCAGATCGGTGCCTACAAGGCCTGCGCCGCCTTCATCCGCGAGGCCCGCAAGCAGGGCTTCAGCGGCAACTTCTACAACGTGTCGTTTGTGGGCACGCAGGCATTGGCCGACGAGCTGAAAACCGATGCCAAGGGCGTAGTCATCAGCCAGGTGATGCCGTTTCCATACTCACCGGTCACGGCCATTGCGGGCGAGTACCTGAATGCCGTCAAGGCCAGCAAAACACCGCACACCCCCAATTACTCGGGCATGGAGGGCTTTGTGGCCGCCAAGGTGTTTGCCGAAGGGTTGCGCCGCGCGGGCAAAACCCCGAGCCGGGAGAGCTTCATCCAGGCCATCGAATCCATGCAAGCTTTCGATCTGGGCGGGTTCACGGTGGACTTCAGCAGCAAAAAACATGTGGGCTCCAGCATGGTGGAGCTGACCTTGCTCGGGCCTGACGGTAAAGTGCGACGCTGAAGCAGCGGGCACATGCCTTGCTTGGCCTCAGAACAGTCACCATCCTGTCACCGCACCGCGCATGATGGGAGGTTGATCCACCCGGATGAACCGTCCGCACACACCGTTGGAGAACCCGCACCATGCAAAGAAGAACGCTGCTTTCCGCCCTGGCCCCTGGCGTGGCTCTGGGCTGTCTGGGCCTGACTGCCGCACCGGCCCGTACCCAGACCCTGGGCGACAAAATCGTGCTGGGCCAGTCGGCGGCATTCAGCGGCCCTTCGGCGGAGCTGGGCCAGCAGTACCACCTGGGAGCCAAGCTGTACTTTGACAGGCTCAACGCCAGCGGCGGCATCGACGGGCGCAAGATCGAGCTGCGCAAGCTCGACGACGGCTACGAGCCCGAGCGCTGCGCGGCCAACACCAAGCAGTTCATCAGCGATGGCGTGTTTGCCCTGTTCGGCTATGCGGGTACGCCCACCACCGCCGCCGCCCTGCCACTGGCCACCGAAGCCAAGCTGCCGCTGTTTGCACCGCTCACGGGTGCGCAATCGCTGCGCGACCCGTACAACCGCCAGATCGTGCATGTGCGGGCCTCGTATGCCGACGAAACCGCAGCCATCGTCAAACAGACGGTGTCGATGGGCATCAAGCGCGTGGCCGTGTTCCACCAGAACGACGGCTACGGCCAGGCCGGGTTCGAGGGCACCAGCCGCGCTTTGGCCACCCACAAGCTGGAGCCGGTGGCCGTGGGCACGGTGGAGCGCAACTCCACCGACGTGGCCACTGCACTGGCTGCCATCCTGCCCAAGAACCCCGAAGCCATTGTGCAGGTGGGCACCTACAAAGCCTGTGCCGTGTTCGTGCGCCTGGCCAGAAAGGCCGGCTTCATGGGCACGTTCTACAACGTGTCGTTTGTGGGCACGCAGGCGCTGATGGACGAGCTGGGCGCGGTGGCCGCCGGTGTGTCGGTGGCACAGGTGATGCCCTACCCGTACTCGCCGGTCACCCCGCTGTCGGGCGACTACCTCGCCGCCCTCAAATCGGAAGATGCGCGGGGCCAGTCGCCCAACTACACCAGCATGGAGGGCTATGTGGCGGCCCGGGTGTTCACGGAAGCCGTGCGCCGTGCCGGCAAGGCCCTGACGCGCGACGGCCTGCTCAACGCCATTGCGGGCATGACCGCCTTCAACCTGGGTGGCTTCAACCTGTCTTTTGGCCCGAACAAAAACGTGGGCTCCAGCTTTGTGGAGCTGACCATCCTGAGCAAAGACGGCACCGTCCGGCGCTGAACACACCATGCAATTGATTGACTCCATCGTCGAGGCCACTCCGGCCATCACCCAACTGCGCCGCGACATCCACGCCCACCCAGAGTTGTGCTTCCAGGAAGTGCGCACCGCCGACCTGGTGGTTGCCAAGCTGACCGAATGGGGCATCCCCGTACACCGTGGCCTGGGCACCACGGGTGTGGTGGGCATCGTCCACGGGCGCGATGGCGGCGCACAAGCGGGTGGCACAGGCCGAGCCATCGGCCTGCGGGCCGACATGGACGCGCTGCCCATGACCGAACTCAACACCTTTGCCCACGCCAGCACGCACGCGGGCAAGATGCACGCCTGCGGCCACGACGGCCACGTGGCCATGCTGCTGGCCGCCGCCCAGCACCTGGCCGCACACCGCAACTTCGATGGCACGGTGTACCTGATCTTCCAGCCCGCCGAAGAAGGCGGCGGCGGTGCCCGCGAAATGATCACCGACGGCCTCTTCGACCTGTTTCGCATGGAGGCGGTGTTTGGCATGCACAACTGGCCCGGCCTGCCGGTGGGCACGTTTGCCGTGAGCCCTGGGCCGGTGATGGCTTCGAGCAACGAGTTCCACATCACCATCCGGGGCAAGGGCAGCCACGCGGCCCTGCCGCACAACGGCATCGACCCCGTGCCCGTGGCCTGCCAGATGGTGCAGGCCTTCCAGACCATCATCACCCGCAACAAAAAGCCGG
>CALMMY010000109.1 GCA_937868695.1 uncultured Comamonadaceae bacterium | reverse complement strand
TTGAGGTTGGGGTGCGGCCAGTCGGTGCCCCACAGCACGCGGTCAGGAAACTCCTCCACCACCCGGCGGGCAAAAGGAATCACGTCCGTATAAGCGTTTTGCTCGCCGTTCAGAGCCCTGGGGCCGGTCACGCTCAGGCGCTCAGGGCAGCTTACCTTGCTCCACACGTTGGGATGCTGGCGCATGAACTTCAGAAACAGCTCGAACTCCGGGCCGTCCACCGGCTTGCCCACATCGGGCCGCCCCATGTGGTCCACCACCACCGTGGTCGGCAATGCCGTGAAAAAGTCCCACAGCTCGGGCAGATCGACCGCTTCAAAGTAAATGACGACGTGCCAGCCCAGCCTGGCAATGCGCCCGGCAATTTCCATCAGCTCGTCTTTGGGGGTGAAGTCCACCAGACGCTTCACAAAGTTGAAGCGCACACCGCGCACACCGGCGGCATGCATGGCTTGCAGCTCGTCATCGGTCACGCTGCGGCGTACCGTGGCCACGCCGCGTGCCTTGCCGCCACTGCTGGTACATGCGTCCAGCATGGCGCGGTTGTCGGCACCGTGGCAGGTGGCCTGCACCACCACATTGCGGGCAAAGCCCAGGTGGTCGCGCAGCGCATACAGCTGATGCTTGGACGCATCGCAAGGCGTGTACTTGCGCTCGGGAGCGTAGGGAAACTCTGCACCGGGGCCGAACACATGGCAGTGCGCGTCCACCGCACCCGCCGGAAGCTGGAAACGGGGTTGGGATGGGCCGCTGTACCAGTCCAGCCAGCCTGCGGTTTTGGTGAAATTGCCTGTGGTAGGTTGGGTCATGAGTCAAGTGCCTGAAAGTGGAACCCCGGCTGGCCGGACACAGCGTCAGCGCATTGCGGAATCTCCCAATTTTCAGGCTCGACTGGCCAAACGCCTAACCCCACCTGCCTCTATCTGCTATTCAAAATCAGTATAACCAGTGCAGCAGGTGTGTAAAAACGACATGCCGCACTCTGAGCCCCCCGACTCCCACTCGCCCACCCTCAGATGGTCTACAGCAGCTTTTCGCGCAACACCTCGGCCTCACGGCGGCCATCGCGGGAAGTCACGATGAGGTAATGCCAGTCACCAAAACACGCGCGCAATTCCTCCAAAGAAGTGGCTTCTTCAATGCGCGTGAGGATGGACGATGTACCGACCATCCCCAGGAATGCCTTGATGGTGTTGGTCATGAAATTGCGTGACATTTGCAAGCGCATCGGATCGTGGGGCGGTGGGTTGTCACGGAAGGCATAAAGCGGGGCCGCTGGGGCACTGGCGGCAGCCCCACTGCCGCTGCTGCCAGCTCCGGACAGCATCTCGATCATCCCGGTTTCTTCCAGCAAGGCCAGAGAGTGCGTCAGATCATCGGCCAAAGCGAGTTCGCGCAACTGGTCAACAGTGCGCTTCCCGTCCACCAGTATCAGGATGCGCCGCACCCTGGGCGTGAAGCCGTTGGTGCGCGTGGTCATCTCCTCCGTGCCCTTGGCTGTTTTGCGAAAAACGACTTTGCTCATGAAATCTCCTCTCGTTATTCTTCCCCGCACGCCGGGGTCATCACCACACTGCGTTCACATGCCTGAGCATACCCCTACCCGGTTAAGTGCAGCACCAGATTGAAAAATCGGAATCCCGTACAGAGGCACCTCCACCTGGTCGGAAATCCGTTCGCCACCAAGCCTGGAATGCGCCATTTGTACTGAAAAAACGCCTCACCAGGTCTGGTTTCAAGGGTTTACCCCAGATGGCACACCCCTTGCGAAATGGGTTGCACACTGCGCCCATGAAACCTCTTTTCCACCTCCCCTTTCTGCTGCTTTTGCCACTGGCCTTGTCTGCCGGGGCCGAGCCTGCGCTGCCCACGTTGGAGAAAATCTCCCGCACCGCCACCATCAATCTGGGGCACCGGGAATCATCGGTGCCGTTTTCGTATTACGACGGCAAGCACCAGGTGGTCGGGTATTCGCACGACCTGATGCTGGCGGTGGTCGAGCGCATCCGCAAAGACCTCAGGCTGCCCGCACTCACAGTCAAGCTGGTGCCCGTCACCTCCCAGAACCGCATTCCGCTGGTACAGAACGGCTCGGTCGATCTGGAGTGCGGCTCCACCACCCACAACCGCGAGCGTGCCCGGCATGTGGCGTTTTCGGTGTCGATTCTTCAGACCAGCTCACGCCTGCTCACGCGCCACGACTCCGGCATTCAGGAGCTGGCCGACCTCAAAGGCCGCCGGGTGGCCGTGACGGCGGGCACCACCAGCGAACGCTCGCTGCTGCTGCACAGCGAATCCACCGGCATGCGCTTTGACATCGTGACCGTCAAAGACCACGGCGACGGCTTCAACCGCGTGCAAAGCGGGCATGCCGCCGCCTTTCTCATGGACGAAGCCATGCTGTACGGCCTGCGCGTGCGGGCCGACCGCCCCGCCGACTGGCGCGTGGTCGGCCAGCCGATGGCCGCCGAAGTCTATGCCTGCATGCTGCGCAAGGACGACCCCCAGTTCAAGGCCGTGGTTGACCGCAGCCTGACCGAGCTGATGCAGTCGGGCGAGGCCCTGAAGATTTACCGGCGCTGGTTCCAGTCGCCCATTCCACCCAAAGGGCTGAACCTGAACTGGCCTGCGCCAGAAGCCCTGCTGGAGCTGTACCGCTCGCCCAACGACCGGCCACTCGGTTGACCTGACCCGCCCCACAAGGACACCACCCCCATGCGCCCTCTCAACACCATTGCCCGCTGCGGGCTCGCCACCCTGGCTTGTGCCTGGCTCATGCCATCGTGGGCCGGGCCGGTGCTCGACCGCATCCAGGCCAGCGGGGCGGTGGTGATTGCGCACCGCGAATCGTCGGTGCCCTTCTCGTTTGTGGACGCGAACAGCAAGCCGGTTGGCTACGCGGTCGATCTGTGCCTGAAACTGGTGGAAGCCCTGCACAAAGAGCTGGCGCTGCCCAAGCTGGAGCCCCGGTTTCTGATGGTGACACCGGCCAACCGCATTGCGATGGTCGAGCAGGGCAAGGCCGACCTCGAATGCGGCTCCACCACCAACAACGCCGAGCGCCGCGAGAAAGTGGCCTTCACGGTGCCGCACTACATCGCGGGTGCCCGCTACTTGGTCAAAGCCAACAGCCCGATTCAGGAAATCCGCGACTTCCAGGGCCGCACCCTGGTGTCCACCGAAGGCACCACGCCGCTCAAAACCGCCATCCGGGTCAACGCCGAGCACAACCTCGGCATGCGCATCGTCAAAGCCCCCGACCACGCACGCGCCATCGACATGGTGGCCTCCGGCGAAGCCGACGGCTTTGTGATGGACGACGTGCTGCTGTACGGCCTGGCCGCCGGACGGCCCGACCCCAACCAGTTCAAGGTGGTGGGCAAGTTTCTGACCATCGAGCCGCTGGCCATCATGCTGCCGCGCAACGACCCCGAGTTCAAAAAGCTGGTCGATGAAGAAATGAAGCGGCTGATCCGCAGCCGGGAAGCCCACACCGTGTACGAAACCTGGTTTCTGAAGCCCATTGCACCCTCCAACCGCTCGCTCAACCTGCCCATGAACTACCTGCTCAAAGACTTCTGGAAGTACCCCACCGACCAGGTACCGGGCTGACCCCCGGCTCATCAGCGGCCTCCCCGTTTCTGCCCTTTCTGTTTCCCCACCCGTCCCTTTCCCAACCACCCACTCACTGGAGTAACCATGAAAAAAACCCTGCTGGCTTTGGCCGCCGTGCTCGCCACCACCACCGTGATGGCCCAGACCACCGACACCCTGAAAAAAATCAAGGACACCGGCACGGTGACCATGGGCGTGCGCGAAAGCTCCGGTGCCCTGTCGTACACCCTGGGTGACGGCAAGTACGTGGGCTACCACGTCGAAATCTGCCAGAACGTGCTGGCCGACGTGCAAAAGCAGCTGGGCCTGGCCAAGCTGGACGTGAAGTACCAGCCCGTCACCTCGCAAAACCGCATTCCGCTGGTGCA
>CALMMY010000108.1 GCA_937868695.1 uncultured Comamonadaceae bacterium | reverse complement strand
GTTTTGCCAGCCTTTTGTCTGCTTTCTGGTTTGCCTGTACCCGCTGTTTCCTTTTTCCGCGTGACCCCGTATTCCGGTGCAGGCGCACACGGGATCGCACGGGCAAGGGGTGAGCCGTTCCGACAATCTCTGCTCGCAGTGTGCGGAGGACGGCTCACCCCTTGAACGGGCGCAGAGCGAAGTAGCGTTACCCCAAAAAACCGGCCGCGCACAACATCCCCAGTAGCAGGGCAAAGCAACGTCACCCCAACCCGGTAGCACACAACACTCCGCCGGTCGTGGATTGAATAAATGCGACCCCAACCATCCGTCCACGATGGCCACGGCCACGGAAGGCTGGTAGCACTCAGCCCTGCTGCACCGGCACCTTGTGGCGCAGTTCGGTCTGGCGGTTGTGCTCGTCCACAAACACCAGGTCGGGCTGGTGCGTGGCCACTTGGTCCTCGTGTACCTGGGCAAAAGCGGCAATGATGATCAGGTCGCCTGCCGAGGCCCGGCGGGCTGCCGAGCCGTTGACCGAAATCATGCCGCTGCCGCGTTGGCCCTTGATGGCGTAGGTGATGAAACGCTCGCCATTGTTGATGTTCCAGATGTGGATCTGCTCGTTCTCGGCGATGTTGGCGGCATCGAGCAAGTCTTCGTCGATGGCGCAGGAGCCTTCGTAGTGCAGCTCGCACTGGGTCACGGCCACGCGGTGGATTTTGGATTTCAAAAGGGTTCTGAACATGGAAGGGCTCCGTTTTCGGGGGCTGAACTTTAATCGCAGGCCAGGGTGGGGCATGCCAGCGTGCTGCGGGGTAGCGGCGGCGGGGCGGCTGCGGGGTCTTGCAGGCCGTCCTGCCAGGCTTGTTGCAGGCTGGTCACGGCTTGCTCGGGGTTGGGGGCCTGGGTGATGGCGGTGATCAGGGCCACACCCGATGCGCCGTGGCGCACCGCCTGGCGCAGGCGGGCTGCATCCATGCCGCCGATGGCGACCACGGGCAGGGGCAGCAGGTGGCTCCAGAAAGCCACATTGGCTTCGCCCTGGGGCAGCCAGGGCATGTCTTTGGACGTGGTGGCATGCACCGGTCCGCAGGCCACGTAGCTGGGTTGCATGCCCCAGGCGCGGCACATTTCCCACAGGCTGTGCGTGCTCAGCCCCAGGTGCAGGCCGACGCGGGCAATGGCTTGCACGTTGGTGCTGTTCAGGTCTTCCTGGCCCAGGTGGATGCCGAATGCGCCTTCCTCGATGGCCAGCTGCCAGTGGTCGTTGATGTAGAGCTGGGCCTGTACCGCGCGTGCCGCCTGCACGCTGCGGCGGATGTGGGTGCGCAGGTCGGGCCGGTGCGGGTTTTTGATGCGCAGCTGCAAGGTGCGCACACCGGCGGCCAGCAGGCGCTCCACCCAGTCGGCACTGTCCACCACAGGGTACAGGCCCAGCTGGCGTTGGGACGCATCCAGCACGGGCAGGGCGGGTTGCAGGGGGTGGGCAGGCTGGTCGGCACCGGGCAGGCTGAGGCTGGGCAGGTTGTCCAGGCGCTGCGCAAACCCTGGCCGGGGCCGCAGCGGGCCAGCCCCGGCCCCGGCTGCATGGGCATGGCGCAGCCCTTCGGTGGTGGCCATCTTGGCCAGCACCACCGCATCGGCAGGCACAAAGCCCAGCGCCAGGGCGGTGGCGGCGCTGCTGGCAAAGGTGCAGCCGGTGCCGTGGTGGTGGCAGGTATTCACGCGCGGCAGGCTCAGCCAGCCGCTGGCCTGGGGCGTGTCCATCCAGTCGTGGCAGCGGGCGGGGCCGTGGTGATCGTGGTGGCTGTCGCTGTCGTCGCCCCCGGTGATGACCACGCTGCCTGCCCCCAGCTGGCGCAGGGTACGGGCCATGACGGGCACATCGGCGGCTCCGGCTCGGGCCGACGGGCCTTCCTCTGGCAAGCTCAGCAGCCGGGAGGCTTCGGCGCGGTTGGGGGTGATGAGGGTGGCGCGTGGCAGCAGTTGCTGGCGCAGGGCCGCGCACAGGCTGTCGCTGGCCAAGTCGTGGCCTGTGCTGGCCCGCAGCACCGGATCGACCACCAGCGCCAGACCGGGCCGCTGCTGGCGCAGCCTGTCCACCCACTGGGCTACCACGGCCACCTGGGCAGCGTTGCCTAGCAGGCCGGTCTTGATGGCCTGCGGGGGCATGTCTTCGGCCAGGGCGGCCAGCTGGGCGTGCAGCAGCTCGGGGCTGACGGCCTCGACATGGCGCACGGCCACCGAGTTCTGTGCCGTCACGGTGGCCACCACCGGGCAGGCATGCCCGCCCAGGGCGGCAACGGCCCGTTGGTCGGCAGACAGGCCCGCGCCGCCGCCGCTGTCGTTGCCCGCAATAACCCACACCACCGGGGGTGGATCAGGTTGCTGGTTCATATCGGCACTTTGTGCATGATTCATGTGCGTGGGAGGCTATTATTTTTTCAGAGAAGGAAAGGCCTGCCGGTCACGGGTGTGCTGGCCACGGCCATGTTTTGCGGGGCCATGATGCCGGCTTCCCAGGCCAGCCGCCCGGCTTCGATGCCCAGCTTGAAGGCTTGCGCCATCGCCACCGGATAGTGGGCCTGGGCCACGGCGGAGTTGAGCAGCACGGCATCAAAGCCCAGCTCCATCGCCTGCACCGCATGGGCTGGTGAACCGATGCCTGCATCCACCACCAGTGGCACGCCGGGCAGGCGTTCGCGCAGGGTGCGCAGCGCCCAGGGGTTGAGCAGGCCCTGGCCCGAGCCGATGGGCGCACCCCAGGGCATGAGGATGCGGCAGCCCGCATCCAGCAGGCGCTGGCAGGTGACGAGGTCGTCGGTGCAGTAGGGAAACACCTCAAAGCCGTCGCGCACCAGCTCGGTGGCGGCGGCCACCAGTTCGAACGGGTCGGGTTGCAGGGTGTGTTCATCGCCCACCACTTCCAGCTTGATCCAGTGTGTACCGAACAGCTCGCGCGCCATCTGCGCCAGCGTGACCGCCTCCCGCGCGGTGCGGCAGCCAGCGGTGTTGGGCAGCAGGTGGGCACCGCAGTCGCGGATGAATCGGTAGAAATCGCCCGGTGCGCCACCTTGGGCCAGCTGCCGCCTGAGGCCGACCGTGACCACCTGCGCCCCCGAGGCCGCAATGGCCTGTTGCAGCACCACGGGCGACGGATAGCCCGCCGTGCCCAGAAAAAACCGACTCTCCAGTTCCACGCCGCCGATGTGCCAGGCCATGTGTTCAGCCTCCGACGATGGGTTGGAATGTGGTCACGCTGTCGCCTGGCTGCAGCACCTGCTGTGCCCGGCGCTCGCGGGCCACAAACATGCCGTTGACGGCCGTGGCCACCGCTTGCACGGGTGGGTGCTGGGCGTGCAGCCAGTCGGCCAGCGAAGTGCCAGCGGGCACGGTCTGAGGCAGGCCGTTGACCAGCACGGTCAGCGTGCCGGGGGCGCATGGGCTGGCGCTGGCGGTGGTGCCCGTGGGCACAGGAGGGGTGAGGGCGGCGGTGGTCATGGTGTGGAGGGGGGTGTGGAGGACGGGGACGGTGTGTGGGTGGGCATCGCCAGGCCGGTCAGCCCTGCCAGGGCCTGCTCCACAAGGGCAGGGGCAATCAGCCAGCCGTGGCGGAACAGGCCGTTGATGCCGGTCAGGCCGGGCTGGTGGGTGGTGCTGGGCAGGTTGTCGGGCAGGGCGGGGCGCAGGTTGCTTTCGCTGTGGACGATGCGGGCCTCGGCCAGGCCGGGCAGCACGCTGTGGGCTGCGCTCAGCAGCTCCAGCGTGCTGCGCAGCGACACGGGCGAGCGGTCTTCGCTCTCGATTTCGGTGGCGCCCACCACCACGGTGTCGCCGGGGCGGGGCACCACATACACCCGCCAGCGCGGATGCAGCAGCCGCACCGGGCGCTGCAAGCCCACGCCGGGCGCGTGCAGCCAGAAGATTTCGCCCCGCACACCGCGCACGGGCAGTGTGGCTCTGGCACCCACGCCGCGCACGTCAAACACATGGTCAAAACGGTGCACGCCCTGGGCTGTGCGCAGCTCGCCGGGGGCCAGGGCCAGCACCCGGCCAGCCCCTCCACCTTGGAACACGGCCCCGTGAGCCAGCAGCCAGGCTCCGAGGGCCGTCATGGCCTGCACGGTGTGGATGTGGCCTTCGTACGGCAGCAGCCAGCCCTTGGCCGGGCCGTGGATGTCCGGCTCCAGTGTTTTTAATTCAGGAGTTGTCAGTGCTTTTGGAGCATGCGCTGGCGGTGCTTTTTTACTCAGAAGTTCCACCACGCGCCTGGCCGCGCCTTCGTCGCCCCGGTGGGCCAGCAGCAAGCTGCCTGCCTGGCTCAGGGCCACGGCATGGCCATCGTGGCGCAAGGTGTCCACGATGGCGGGCCACAGGCGCAGGCTGACCAGGCCGAGCTGAAACACGTCTTCATTGGCGCATTCCAGCTCGGCGGTGGGGCTGAGCATGCCTGCCGCCGTCCAGGCGGCCGCGCGGGCCGGGTCGCCCGCTGCCGGTGCCTGCGTCAGGCCGGGTGCGGGGTCGAACAGGCTGACGCGGTGGCCCTGGCGCAGCAGCCCGAAGGCCAAGAGGCGGCCCAGCAGACCGGCACCGGCAATACCGATGTGAAAGCTCCCACGCTCCCGAGGGATGCTGCCGGTGGTCATGGCTTGGCCTGGGGGTGGATGGGGATATAGATTTCCCCGCCACCCTCGCGGAACTGCACGGATTTGGCAGCCATGCCTTCGGCCAATGCCGTATCGGCGGCCACGCCTTTTTGCGCGGCGTACTCGCGCACTTCCTGCGTGATCTTCATGGAGCAGAACTTGGGGCCGCACATGGAGCAGAAGTGGGCCACCTTGGCCGAGTCCTTGGGCAGGGTTTCGTCGTGGAAGTCGCGGGCCGTTTCTGGATCCAGGCCCAGGTTGAACTGGTCTTGCCAGCGGAAATCGAAGCGGGCCTCGCTGATGGCCTCGTCGCGGGCGCGGGCTGACGGGTGGCCCTTGGCCACGTCGGCGGCGTGGGCGGCAATCTTGTAGGCCATCAGGCCCTGCTTCACATCGTCGCGGTTGGGCAGGCCCAGGTGCTCTTTGGGCGTGACGTAGCACAGCATGGCCGTGCCCATCCAGCCGATCATGGCCGCGCCGATGGCGC
>CALMMY010000107.1 GCA_937868695.1 uncultured Comamonadaceae bacterium | reverse complement strand
GCGGCACTCGATGGGGCCGTTCCACATGGGCACGCGGCGCGATTCTTTCAGGCGCATCTGGCTGGGCAGCTTGAGGTCGGGGGTCAGCATCCAGGCTGTCCAGCCGCTGAAGTTGCGCTTCCAGTGCGTGGCCAGGCGGGGGAAGAAATCGCTGCCGCCGTCGTCGGTCTGCGCCTGCTCGCGGCCCATGCCCTGCGGCTGGCTGCGTTCGGGCAGGCTGCGCTCAGGCCCGGCACCCATGCGGTGAACGCGGGGCGCGGGCCGGTTGAAGGCGGGCGGCGCATCGGCCCGGCCACCCCAACGCTGACCATCTGAGGAAGCTCGGTCGCCATGCCGCCCGGCGGCCCTCTCCTCGGCCCGCTGCCCCGCCACACCAGCGGCGGCAATCCGCTCGCCGTAGGGCGGGTTGAGCAGCATGATGCCGGGCTGCGCACACGGGGGCATGCGTTGCAGCGCGTCGCCACCCCGGAACTCGATGGCATGTGCCACCCCGGCACGTTCGGCATTGCGCTGGGCAAAGTCCACCATGCGGTGCGACACGTCGCTGCCGAAGATGAAGGGCGCATCGCCATCCTGGAATCTGTTCTGGCCTTCTGAACGGGTCACCACGGCGTTTTCGGCTTCGTTTCGGATGCCTTGCCACACATGCGCCTGGTAGGGCAGCAGCCGCTCGAAGCCGAAACGGCGTGCCCAGCCAGCGGGAATGCCCAGCGCCATCTGTGCGGCTTCGATGGCGATGGTGCCGCTGCCGCAGCAGGGGTCGTACAGCGGCAGGGCCGCGCCCTGGCTGCCATCCCACCCGGCGGCGGCCAGCATGGCGGCGGCCAGGGTTTCTTTCAGCGGGGCATCGCCCTTGTCTTCGCGCCAGCCGCGCTTGAACAGCGGCTCGCCCGAGGTGTCGATGTAGAGGCTGACGTGGTCGGTGGTCAGGTGGACGAAGATGCGCACATCGGGGCGGGCGGTGTCCACGTCGGGGCGCACGCCGGTTTTGTGGCGGAAGCGGTCGGCCACCGCGTCCTTGACCTTGAGCGCGGCAAAGTTCAGGCTTTGCAGCGGGCTGTGCTGGGCGGTGATGTCGATCTTGAAGCTCTGGCGCGGGGTGAACCAGATTTCCCAGGCCACGGCGGCGGCGGCATCGTAGAGATCGCCCTCGCTGCGGTAGGGCTCGTGCGCCAGTTGCACCAGCACGCGCTGGGCCAGGCGGCTGTGCAGGTTCAGGCTCATGGCATCGCGCCAGGAGGCATCGAGCATCAGCCCGGCGCGGCCTGTGCGCCCGCGCAGGCCGGTGGTGCGGGCGACTTCGTCGGCCAGATAGCCCTCCACGCCAGCGGCGCAGGGCAAAAAAAGTTGGAGTTGGTTCAAGGGGATGGGGCCGGGGCAATGGCCTGTCGGTGGCAGAAAATAGGCGCAAGCGGCAAGATGGACGCATTCAGCTTGCGGCGGCACACAAAGAGAGCCATTTTCGCGCATATTCATCCATGACCACCATGCACACCTTGCCCTCCGTTCTCCGACCACCACGGCCAGCCCATTCCCGCCTGGCGGGCTGGCTGGCCCGTTTTCTGCGCACCGGCTCACTGACCAGCCTGCTGGCACTGGGCCTGCTGTGGCTGCTGCCTGTGGCCGCCCAGGCCCAAACACTCAAAGGCTGGGACGAATGGAAAACCGCCTACATGCAGGCCGATGGCCGCGTGCTGGACACGTCCCACAAAAGCATCAGCCACTCCGAGGGCCAGGGCTTTGCCATGGTGCTGGCCACCGCCGCCAACGACCGCGCCGCCTTCGACAAACTGTGGACCTGGACGCAGAACAACCTGGGCTCTCCGCGCAACGACGGCCTGTTTGCCTGGCGCTGGGAGCCGGGCCGGGGCGTGACCGACACCAACAACGCCACCGATGGCGACCTGTTCATTGCCTGGGCACTGACCCGCGCCGCCGAACAGTGGAAGCACCCGCCCTACCGCGACCAGGCCATGCGCACGGCCAGGGCGGTGCGCGAAAAAACTGTGGTCGATGGCACGCCCTGGGGGACGGTGCTCAAACCCGGTGCGAGCGGGTTTGACACACCGCGCGGTCTGGTGGTCAACCCGTCTTACTGGGTGTTTCCGGCCTTCGATGCATTGAACAAGGTCGATCCCCACCCGCAGTGGGAGGCGCTGACCACTTCGGGCCTGCGCCTGGTTGAGATTGCCCGCTTTGGCCGCTGGGGCCTGCCGCCCGACTGGCTGCTGCTGGTCAACCCGCTGGAGCCATCGCCCCAGCACCCGGCCCGCTACGGGCTGGATGCCGTGCGCATTCCGCTGTACCTGGTGTGGGCCAAACGGGCCGATGCACAGCGGCTGGCCCCGTTCCAGAAGTTCTGGACGCAGTTCAAGTGCGACACCTTCCTACCCGCCTGGGCCAACCTGCAAGACCACAGCATCGACTCGCTGGGTGCCGAGGCGGGCCTGACCGCCATCCGCAACCTGGCCACCACCGGCAAGACCCCTGCCAACCGCCCCGCCATGAACGCCCAGAGCTACTACTCAGCCACACTGGGCCTGCTGGCCGATGTGGCGGCGCGGGAGGGTGGGCGCAAGTGAGGCAGAGCGAGCCCTCGGACGGGATTCACGGTGCGTTTTGGGCCTGACCTCAGTGCCGACACAAACCGGATCGGGCCGGGGACACCTCACCCTGGCATCACCAGAGAAACCAGCAACCCCACCACGGCACTGGCCGCAATCACTTGCACCACGCTGCGCTTGTAGCGAAACAGCGCCACCGCAGCGGCCACGGCCATGAGCGCAGCCACCCAGTCAAACCGGCCCTCAAAGCCCTGCGGCCACCAGACGTGGTACGCAAAGAAGAGCGCCAGGTTGACGATCACCCCCACCACCGCTGCGGTGATGGCCGTCAATGGCGCTGTGAAGTTCACGTTGCCGTGGGTGGACTCCACCAGCGGCCCGCCCGCCAGGATGAAAATGAACGAGGGCAGGAAGGTGAACCAGGTGACCAGCGTGGCGGCCAAGGCTCCGGCCAGAAACAACGCATCTGGCCCCAATGCCGCTTTGGCGTGACCACCCACAAACCCCACAAAAGCCACCACCATGATGAGCGGGCCGGGCGTGGCTTCACCCAACGCGAGGCCATCCATCATCTGGGTGGCCGTCAACCAGCCAAACTGCTCCACCGCACCTTGGTACACGTATGGCAGCACGGCATAGGCCCCACCGAACGTCAGCAGCGCGGCTTTGGAGAAAAACCATCCCATCTGGGTGAACGTGTGGCCCCAGCCCACCGTGGCCACCAGCACGCCCATGGGCACCAGCCAAAGCAGCGCACCGGCCACCACCACCTTGACCAGACGCGGCCAGCGAAACCGAGCGTGCTCAGGCGTGGGGGTGTGGTCGTCGATCACCGCAGGGCCAAAGCGTTGGCCTGATGCGGCATGCCCGCCACCCGCTTTGAACGCGCCAGGCACCCAGCGCCCCCACAGGGTGCCCACCAAGGCAGCCACCGCCACGATGGCGGGAAACGGCAACTTGAACACCGCGATGGCCACCAGTGCGGCAAAGGCCAGCGCCCAAAGCCCCCGGTTCTTCAACGCCCTGGAGCCGATGCGGTAGGCCGCGTGCAGCACGATGGCGGTGACCGCAGGCTTGATGCCGTAAAACAACCCCGCCACCAGCGGCAAGTCGCCAAACGCCACGTACACCCACGACAAACCCACCAGGATGAACAGCGAAGGCAGCACAAACAGCACGCCCGCCACCACGCCGCCCCAGGTGCGGTGCATCAACCAGCCGATGTAGGTGGCCAGTTGCTG
>CALMMY010000106.1 GCA_937868695.1 uncultured Comamonadaceae bacterium | reverse complement strand
TGGCCATCAACGGCGTGGCCTACCCCGATCTGGTGAGCCTGTTCCTCAAGGCCAACGAAATCGGTGGCCGCCACGGCCTGGGCATGAGCGACCAGATCGAGAACCGCATCATCGAAGCCAAGAGCCGTGGCATCTACGAAGCCCCCGGCCTGGCCCTGCTGTTCATTGCCTACGAGCGACTGGTCACCGGCATCCACAATGAAGACACCATCGAACAGTACCGCGACAATGGCCGCAAACTGGGCCGCCTGCTGTACCAGGGCCGCTGGTTCGACAGCCAGGCCCTGATGCTGCGCGAAACCGCCCAACGCTGGGTGGCCCGCGCCGTGACCGGTGAAGTCACCCTGGAACTGCGCCGTGGCAACGACTACTCCATCCTCAACACCGACAGCCCCAACCTGACCTACGCGCCCGAGCGCCTGAGCATGGAAAAGGTGGAAAACGCGCCGTTCACACCGCTGGATCGCATTGGCCAACTCACCATGCGCAACCTCGACATTTCGGACACCCGCGCCAAACTGGGCATTTATGCACAAGCTGGCCTGTTGTCTGCCGGGGATGGCACCGATATGCTTCGCATCAGCACAGACTGATCGGCCCATACCTTTCTTAACAGGCCCGCACCATCAGCCATGTGTATTCACTGACCCAGGAGACACAAGCATGTTCAAACCACGGATTCAGCGCAGACACTGGCTGGGTTGCGCCATCGCCACCGGCCTGACACTCATGGCCGGACTGCACAACAGCCCGGCCTGGGCACTGGACGCACCGCAGGGCCGCGTCATCCTCACGGTGTCGGGCAAAATTGGCCAGACCAACCGCGATGGCAAGGCGGTGTTTGACCTGACCATGCTGCAAAAGCTGCCCCAGCACACCTTCACCACCCAAACGCCCTGGGAGCCGAAACCCGTGAAGTTTTCGGGGCCACGGCTCAAAGACGTGCTGACCGCCGTCAAGGCTACCGGCAGCCAACTGACTGCCGTGGCGCTGAACGACTACAAAATCAGCCTGCCGGTGACCGATGCCACCCAGTTTGGCGTGATGCTGGCCTACCGCATGAACGATGAAGTGCTGTCGGTGCGCACCAAAGGGCCACTGTTTGTGATCTATCCATTTGACAGCCAGGCTGAACTGAAATCGGCCAAATACTATGAACGCTCGATCTGGCAGCTCAAAGCCATCGACGTTCAATGACCCCAGACACGTTGTCCAAACCCGTTGTTGGGCGGCGTTTTGCCTCGTGGCTCGCCTTGTGCGCAGCCTCTCTGACGGGACTGGTGGCGGGCTTGCTGTTTTTGCAGGTTCGCCAGGGACAGGAGCTGGCCGAGCATGCCCGGCTGCGGGCCGACTCCATCACCGCCCTCACCTTCCAGTTTGAGCGCGAGTTTTTGCGGCTCAGACACACCCTGGACAGGGTGCAGCTGGGCACCGATGCGCAGGCCATTGACGACCTGATGCTGCGCTTCGACATCCTGGTCAGCCGCAAAAACCTGCTGCAAGACAACCCCAGCATCCAACTGCTCAAGCCGCGCACCGAATATGCGCGCCTGATGCCGGTGCTTGATGACTGGCTGAGCAAAGCCGATGCCCTGTTGCAGAAGCAGCCGCTGGATCTGCCAGCCCTGATGGCACTGGGAGCCGACATGGACAGACTGGGGCCGGATGTCCAGGCACTGAGTCTGGCCTCCACATCCATCATCTCTGGCCTGATCGAAAACAAACAGACCACCATCGTTGAACAGAACAACACCATTTTGTGGCTCACAACCGCACAACTGCTGCTGTTGCTGGTCACAACCGTTGCCCTCTGGTTCTGGCACCACCGCCAGATGCAGGCCAATGCCGCCTTGCAGGCGCTCAATGCCGATCTGCGCCAGGCTACCCGCCAAGCCGAAGAAGCCAATGCAGGCAAAACGCGCTTTCTGGCCAACATGAGCCATGAGCTGCGCACCCCCTTCAACGGTGTGCTGGGCATGCTGTCCATGCTGGAGACCACCCCGCTCACCCCCCAGCAACTCGACTACACACGCACCGCGCGGGACTCGGCCCAACACCTGCTGACGTTGCTGAACGACATTCTTGACCTCTCGGCAATGGAGACGGGCAAACTCAGCATCAAGCCCGTGGCGGTGGAGCTGCCCCGGCTGATCTCCGATCTGGAAACACTGGTGCGCGGCCCGGCTCAGCGCAAAGGGCTGGCGCTGCAAGTCACCCTGCCCGAACAGTTGCCCACCTGGGTGCAAGTCGATCCCACCCGGTTCAAACAAATCCTGCTCAACCTGCTGGGCAATGCCATCAAGTTCACCGAGCAAGGCCATGTCTGGCTGGGTGTGAGCTGGGACGCACGACCCGGCCAGCAGGGTGAGCTGACCTGCGAAGTCAGCGACACCGGCATCGGCATGGATGCGCAGGCGCTGGGCAAGCTGTTTCAGCGGTTCTACCAAGTGGAGTCGGGCAACGAGCGGCGCTTTGGCGGCACAGGGCTGGGTCTGGAAATTTCGCGCAACCTCGCCCGCATGATGAACGGCGACCTCAGCGCCACCAGCCAGCCGGGAAAAGGCTCCATCTTCACACTGAGGCTGGTGCTGCCGGTAACCCAGGCCCCGCACAACGAGCCTGTTCAGTCAGGCAGCAGCCCCACCACACCCGTACCGGCACCTGCCAAAGCCCATGTGGACAACGCCCCTGCCGCGCTGGCAGGCAAACGGGTGCTGGTGGTGGAAGACCACCCCGTCAACCAAAAACTGATGGCCGCCCTGCTGCAAAAAACAGGCTGCAACGTGACGTTTTGCGAGAACGGCCAGCTGGCAGTCGAAACGGTGGCCGGGCCACAGCCCCAGGCATTCGACCTGATCTTCATGGACATCCACATGCCCGTGATGGATGGCCTCACTGCCACGCGGCTCATCCGGCAATCCTTCCCCGACATGCGCAGCCTGCCCATCATTGCGCTGACCGCCGATGTGATGAATGCCGCAGAAACCCAGGCGCTGGCCGCCGGGGTGAATGAATTTGTGCCCAAGCCCATCCGGCTGCCTGAACTGCAAGCCATTCTTCTGCGCTGGGTAAACACACCCAACCTGGCCGTGGCAGGCCCAAGCCCTCACACCACCACAGGCTCCATTTCCAGCTGAAGGCCAAAACGCTGGTACACGCTGGTCTGGATGGCCTTGGCCAGCGTCATCACCTCGCCCCCGGTACAGGGGTGCTCGGCATCTCCCCGGTTCACCAGCACCAGGGCCTGCTTGTCATACACCCCGGCATGGCCCATGGTTTTGCCCTTCCAGCCGCAAGCGTCGATCAGCCAGCCCGCAGCCAGCTTCATGCTGCCATCGGGCATGGGGTAATGCACCACCTTCGGGTCGCGGCCAATGATGTCGGCACACTGCTCGGGCGACACCGTGGGGTTTTTGAAAAAACTGCCCGCATTGCCGATCACCGCCGGGTCGGGCAGCTTGGCACGGCGGATGGCACACACCCAGTCGAACACCTGCCGGGGCGTGACAGTGTGGCCTGGCCCCAGCTCCTGCACCTTGCGGGCCAGCTCCAGATAGTCCAGCTGGGGCACCCAGCGTTTGGGCAACGCCAGGCGCACATGGGTGATGAGCGCCTTGCCCGCCAGCCCCAGGTGGCGCTGGTCACCCGGCAAGTGCTTGAACACCGAGTCGCGGTAGCCAAAACCGCACTGTGCGGCATCCAGCGTGAACGGCTGGCCGGTGTGCAGATCGATGGCATCCAGCGAGTGAAAGCGGTCTTGCAGCTCCATGCCGTAAGCGCCGATGTTCTGCACGGGCGATGCGCCCACCGAGCCCGGAATCAGCGCCATGTTCTCCAGCCCCGGCCAGCCCTGCGCCAGTGTCCAGTCCACAAACGCATGCCAGTTTTCACCGGCACCGGCCTGCACAATCCAGTGCGAGGGGGTTTCTTGCACCAGGCTGCGCCCGGCAATGTCCACCTTGATGACCAGGCGCTGCACATCGCCGGTCAGCACCAGGTTGCTGCCGCCGCCCAGCACCAGGGGCTGGCTGCGCAGCCAGCTCGGGTGGGCGCGGTGCAGTTGCAGCACATCCTCCACACTGGAAACACGCACCCAATGGTGGGCACGGGCCTGGATGCCAAAGGTGTTGAAGGGCTGAAGGTTGATGTGGTTCTCGACTAACATCGCCCGATTGTCTCACCCTGTTTTTCCGTCTTTTTCACACCCCGTTCCCGTTTTTTCCCTCTGAAAGCCGCAAGCGCCATGCCCTCTTTTGACACCATCCTCGAAGCCAACCTGGTGGAACTGAAAAACGCCGTCGATGTCACCGTCCGTGAAGTGGGCACGCGCTTTGACTTCAAAGGCAGCTCCGCCAACCTGGAGCTGAAAGACAAAACCATCACCCTGTACGGCGACAGCGATTTCCAGATCGGCCAGGTGGACGAAGTGCTGCGCAACAAGCTGGCCAAGCGCGGCGTGGATGTGCGTTTTCTCGATGCCGACAAGATCGAAAAAATCGGCGGCGACAAGGTCAAACAGGTGGTGACGGTGCGCAACGGCATCGAAGCCGATGTGGGCAAAAAAATTCAGCAGGCCATCAAGGCCAGCAAACTCAAGGTGCAGGCCGCCATTCAGGACGGCAAAGTGCGCGTGACCGGAGCCAAGCGCGATGACCTGCAAACCGCCATGGCCGTCATTCGCAAGGAAATGACCGACCTGCCCCTGAGCTTCGACAACTTCCGCGACTGAGTGCGCGGCTCAGCCAGCAGTCAACGCTGGGCCGCCGTCACCACCACTTCGATCTTCCAGTCCGGGTGGGCCAGGCGGGCTTCCACCGTGGCCCTGGGCGGTGCATGACCGGCGGGCACCCAGGCATCCCACACCGCGTTCATGGCCGCAATGTCGGCAATGCTGCTCAGGTAGATCTGCACGCGCAGCAGCCTGGTTTTGTCGCTGCCCGCCTCGGCCAGCCGCTGGTCAATCTGCGCCAGCACATTGGCCGTCTGGCTGCGGATGTCCAGCTCGGCACACTCCGGCACCATGCCCGCCAGGTAAATCACACCATTGAACACCGCTGCTTCGCTGTAGCGGGCAGACACGTGCAGGCGCTGCACCTCGCCAGCCCCGGCACTGCCGGGCTGGCGGTCATCAGAACGGGGAGCTGCTGCCGTGGCAGC
>CALMMY010000105.1 GCA_937868695.1 uncultured Comamonadaceae bacterium | reverse complement strand
TGAGCCGTTCCGACAATCTCTGCTCGCAGCGTGCGGAGGACGGCTCACCCCTTGTTCGGGCGCAGAGCGAAGCAGCGTCAGCCCGAATCAGCAGAGCGAAGCAACGCCACCACAACTGGGCAGACCGCCAACCAGAGGTCACACCCGAAGCATCGTCCCTGCCGTGGTCAATTGATCCACATCAGAATGGCCACCACAGAGGCAGCTGTGTCAGCGCAGCGGTGGCAGGATGTCGGCCATCGCCAGCACGGCCTCGGCCACGTCGCCCAGGCGGCGGTTCTGGTTCATGGCGGTCTGGCGCAGCAGTTTGTGGGCATCGGCTTCGCTGAGCTGGCGGTGGGCCATCAGGATGCCTTTGGCCCGCTCGATCAGCTTGCGCTCGTTCAGGCTGGCGCGCACGGTGTCGAGTTCGGCGCTCATGGCCTGTAGGCGCAGCGATTGTTCATGCACCAGTTCGAGGATGGAGCGGTCGATGCGCGAACCCTGCAAACTGGCCAGCGAGGTGTGCGGATGGGCCAGCCCGTGCAGGCCAGTCTGAGCGGGAGCAGCCCCCTGGTCGCTGAAAAAATCCAGTGTGGACGGTGTGCTGCCTGCATCGCTGCGGCTGCCTGACCTGAGTCGTTCCCATGCCTGTAGCTCGTGCTGCGCGGCTGCGATTTTTTGCTGGCACAGTGCCTGCAAATCCTGTGTCAGCCGGGTTTCCACGGCCACCATGTCGTTCATGCGCTGGGTGCAGCAAGCAAACCAGGCCGGGCCAAGGGTGCTGGGCAATGCTGTGGCTGCGGGTTGTTGGGTACACAGGATGCGGCGCATCCGTTCCAGCTCGGCCAGCGTGTGGGCTGCCTGTGTGTGCTGGGCCAGTTGCTGCACAGCGGGGCTGGCAAAGTCGGCAAACACCTGAAAGCAGCGTTCCTGTGATTCGATCAGGTGCAGCAGGTGCTGCTGGTCGGCAGGCTCTGCCAGGCCGCTGGTGAGCATGCGGGCTCCGGTGGCCCGCTCCTGCCCGGCCAGCTCTTTGCCCTGCATGAAATTGAACAGCGCGACCAGCAGCCGGGACACTTCGGGGTCGCTGGCTCCGTCGGCGGCTTCAAACACCACGGCCAGCAAGCCCGCCACCAGCTTGATGTAGGCGGTGGTGGCTTGCAGCGCACTCCAGCGGCGGCTGGCCACCTGTGCCCGCAGCAAGGGCAGTTCATCCAGGCCGTGCAACACGTAGGCAATGCGGCTGAACAGGCGTGCGCCGTGGCCCGGCTGGGTGGTGGTGACGGTGTCCAGGTCATCGAACTGCTGGCGCAGGAGATGGGCCAGTTCATCGCATTGACCAGTTTGTGCAGACAGCTCGGCCAGGCTTTCCGGTGCAGGCGGGCCAGACAGGTAGACATTGCACAGGCCGCGCTCACGTTGCAGACCGTGGACCAGTTGGGCCGTCACGGTCACGAGTTCACAGGTGCGGGCGAGTTGGGCCAGTTCGGCCATTTCGCAGCGTTTGGCTGCCATCAGAAAGCGGAGGCCGGTGTTCATGTGGGCAGGGCAGATGTGGCGATGTGGGGCATGCGCAGAGGTTACCCGCAGAAGCAATCGGCATGCCCCTCTCGGGGCTGCCCCGTAAACTTGGGCGATGCTTATTCTTGGATTCGAATCTTCCTGCGACGAAACCGGCGTGGCGCTGGTGCAAACCGTGGCTTCTTCCGGTCGTTTTGCCGTGCCCCGACTGGTGGCCCATGCCCTGCACAGCCAGATCACCATGCACCAGGCCTATGGCGGTGTGGTGCCTGAACTGGCCAGCCGCGACCACATCCGCCGTGCCTTGCCGCTGACCGACGAGGTGCTGGCCAGCAGCGGCCACACCCTGTCCGAGGTGGATGCGGTGGCCTACACCCAGGGGCCTGGCCTGGCGGGTGCTTTGCTCGTCGGTGCCGGTGTGGCGGTGGCGTTGGCTGCGGCGCTGGGCAAGCCGGTGCTGGCCATCCACCACCTGGAGGGGCATCTGCTGTCGCCGTTTCTGAGTGCCGACCCGCCGGAGTTTCCGTTCGTGGCACTGCTGGTGTCGGGTGGCCACACGCAGCTGATGCGGGTGGACGGGGTGGGGCGCTACACCCTGCTGGGTGAAACCATCGACGATGCGGCGGGTGAGGCGTTCGACAAGTCGGCCAAGCTGCTGGGCCTGCCTTATCCCGGCGGGCCGGGCCTGTCGCGGCTGGCCGAGCAGGGGGACTCCAAGGCATTTGCGTTTCCGCGCCCGCTGCTGCACAGCCATGACCTCGATTTTTCGTTCGCTGGTCTCAAAACAGCGGTGCTGACGCAGGTCAAGCGCCTGCTGTCGGCCCAGCTCTCCGGCCCGCTGGCAGCCCATGCCGCCGAAGCCCTGAGCGAGCAGCAACGTGCCGATGTGGCGGCCTCCACCCAGGCGGCCATTGTGGAAGTGCTGGTGAAAAAATCCCTGGCCGCCCTGACCCAGACCGGCCTGAAGCGGCTGGTGGTGGCCGGTGGCGTGGGGGCCAACAAGCTGTTGCGCGCCGAGCTGAACCAGGCCTGCGCCAAGCGCCGCATCCGCGTGCATTACCCCGAGCTGCATCTGTGTACCGACAACGGAGCCATGATTGCGATGGCGGCGGCCATGCGGGTGCAGGCTGGCCTGTGGGAGCCTGCCACGGCCACCACCCAACACAGTTTTGGCGTGCGCCCCCGCTGGCCTCTGGATGCGATTGACCGGCCTGCGTGAGTGCATTGCTGATTTTTGTCTCACGAGAGCCATCGCTTTTCTGCGATGGTGATGTCCATGAACTGCTCAAACCCCTGGGCAGTGGTTGGTCATAATTCCTAATAAATAATTACCGAGATCGAGATCGGCATAATCGCGTCCTCCAAATCGGCGGTGTCTTTTGACACGGCAGTTTTTTGAATGTGACACGACAAGGTGAATGAATGAACAGTAATCACGGTGATCAGCGGTCGTCTGGTCTGAATCAGGTTAGGCGCAAGCTGCTGTCGGGTGTCCGTGCGGTGTGTGTGGTGGGATGGATGGCCGTTTCCGGTTTGTCGGCCGCCGTGGCACAGGCGCAGTTGCCCGCTGCCAATGCGCAGCCGCCCATCCGGCTGGCAATGATCGAAGGCTTGTCGGGCCCGTTTGCCAACACGGGGGAGGCGGTGTTTCGCAACCTGTTCTGGGCTATCGAGCGTGTCAATGCCCATGGTGGTGTGAAGCTGCCTGGTGGCCCGCGCCTGCTGGCGCTGGAGCGGTTTGACAGCAAGGGCCAGAACGAAGAGGCGCTGTCGGCATTGCGTGCTGCGATTGACCAAGGGATTCAAGTGGTGTTTCAGGGCAACTCCTCCGCCACGGCGGCAGCGCTGATCGATGCCATCAACAAGCACAACGAGCGCGACCCCGCACGCCGGGTGCTGTTTCTCAACTATTCAGCAGTCGATCCCATCCTGACGAACGAGAAGTGCAGCTTCTGGCATTTCAGGTTCGATGCGCATGCCGACATGCGCATGACCGCCCTCATGAGCGTGATCAAGGATGACAAAGCCCTGCAAAGTATTTACCTGATCGGTCAGGACTACAGCTTCGGCCAGGCTGTGCTGCGCGAGGCCAAAAAACAACTGGGTGAACAGCGTCCGGATGTGCGCATCGTGGGCGAAGAACTGCACCCGATGGCCCGTGTGAAAGACTTTTTGCCCTACGCCGCCAAGATCAAAGCCAGCGGGGCACAGGCTGTGCTGACGGGCAACTGGGGCAATGACCTGACGCTGCTGGTCAAGGCCGCCAAAGAAGTGGGCTTTGAGGGCAGCTTCTACACGTTCTACGGCAACGCGCTGGGCGCACCCGCCGCCATCGGTGATGCCGGTGTGGGCAAGGTGGTGGCCGTGGCCGATTGGTTCCCCAATGTGCAGGGCGCGGAATCTTCTGCGTTCTACCAGTCATTCCGCCAGCGGTTTCCCAAGCCTGCCGACGACTATGTCCACCTGCGCATGCAGCTGATGGTCGAGGCGCTGGCGCAATCCATGGAAAAAGCGGGTGCGCGGCTGGCGCTGACTGGCTCCAAGGGCATGCTGGATGCTGTGGCGCTGGGTCAGGCACTGGAAGCCGCCCAGGTGTCGATGGCCGGGCAGTCTGGCCGCATGCGCGCGGCTGATCACCAGTTCCAGCAGCCGTTGGTGGTGGCTGTGATGGACAAGCAGGGGCAGCCGGGCGTGCAGTTCGATGTGGAAGGGTCGGGCTATGGTTTCCGCACCTTGCGCATGGTCACAGCGGCCAGGGCCGAGCAACCGCACACCTGCCAGATGCAGCGTCCCTGACGCGAACGCGGGCTATAATGTTCGGCTGACCTGCGCTGTGTGGGTCGGTTTCACGCCCGATGCGGCGGCCCTTTTTCAGAGCAAGCCACTGTGCTGTTCAAATGGGCTTTGCAAGCTGCGTTGGGTCGCATGTTGTTTTAAGGTATTCCATGATCGCAAAATCCATCAAGGCTGACGTTGTCGCCTCCAATGCCCGTTCCGCTGGTGACACCGGTAGCCCAGAAGTTCAAGTGGGTCTGCTGACCGCACGCATCAACGAACTGACCCCCCACTTCAAGACCCACGCCAAAGACCACCACGGTCGCCGTGGCCTGCTGCGCATGGTGAGCCGCCGCCGCAAGCTGCTGGACTACCTCAAGTCCAAGGATGCTGACCGTTATGTGGCGCTGATTGCCAAGCTGGGTCTGCGCAAGTAATTGCCTCCATTGCATGCAAAACGCCTGAGTTAGATGCCTAGCTCAGGCGTTTTGCGCTTTCAAAGGCCGTGAATCCGTGTTTTGCGGGTGCCAGGGTCAAGTTGGTTCACATTTTCGGAGAGGCATCGTTCAGAGCGAAGCTGTGTCATTCCATCAGGATTCACGCCTGATTGCTGATGGAATGGCATCGTGTTCTGAGGTGTTCTCCAGGCTGCCGGGGGGTGGCCTTCAATCCCCCACCTGCCGTGATCGGCGCTGTGTGCGCAGACCGGCCTCAACCAGGAAATTCTCATGAGCATGTTCAACAAAGTCACCAAAACCTTCCAGTGGGGTCAACACTCCGTCACCATGGAAACGGGCGAAATTGCCCGCCAGGCCACCGGCGCTGTGCTGCTGGACATGGACGGCACCGTGGTGCTGGCCACGGTGGTCGCCAAAACGGATGCCA
This sequence comes from uncultured Comamonadaceae bacterium, assembly GCA_937868695.1. Lineage (GTDB taxonomy): Bacteria > Pseudomonadota > Gammaproteobacteria > Burkholderiales > Burkholderiaceae_C > UBA2334. The sequence continues at coordinate 892 of CALMMY010000105.1, read as the reverse complement.
AGGCTGGCCAGGACTTCTTCCCCCTGACCGTGGACTACACCGAAAAAGCCTACGCCGCTGGCAAGATTCCCGGCAGCTTTTTCAAGCGCGAAGGCCGCCCCAGCGAGTTGGAAACACTCACCTGCCGCCTGATCGACCGCCCCATCCGCCCCCTGTTTCCCGAAGGCTTCTACAACGAAGTGCAGGTCATCGTGCATGTGGTCAGTCTGAACCCCGAGGTGCAGGCTGACATTCCGTCCATGATCGCAACCAGTGCGGCACTGTCGATTTCCGGCATTCCGTTCAATGGCCCGATCGGTGCCGCCCGTGTGGGTTACATCAACGGTGAATACGTACTCAATCCTGGTCAGACCCAGCTCAAAGACAGTCAGATGGATCTGGTGGTGGCCGGTACCCAGGCCGCTGTGCTGATGGTGGAATCGGAAGCCCAGCAGCTGACCGAAGAAGTGATGCTGGGTGCAGTGGTCTATGGCCATGAGCAGGGCAACATTGCCATTGCCGCCATCAACGACCTGGTGCGCGAGGCTGGCAAACCAGTGTGGGACTGGCAGGCTCCTGCTCGCGACGAAGTGTTGATTGCCAAGGTGGAAGCCCTGGGCGGCGACAAACTGGCCGCTGCCTACCAAATCCGCAACAAGCAAGCCCGTACCCAGGCTTGCCGCGAAGCCTATGCCGCCGTGATGGCCGGCCTGAAGGCCGAAGGCGTGGAGTTTGACGGTGTCAAGGTCGAAAGCATGCTGTTCGACATCGAAGCCCGCATCGTGCGCAGCCAGATTCTGGCTGGTGAGCCCCGCATTGATGGCCGCGATACCCGCACCGTGCGTGCCATTGAAATCCGCAACAGCGTGCTGCCCCGCACCCACGGCTCCAGCCTGTTCACCCGTGGTGAAAC
>CALMMY010000104.1 GCA_937868695.1 uncultured Comamonadaceae bacterium | reverse complement strand
CTTCTTCGCAGGCCGCCAGCTGCTGCCACGGGCCGGTGGCGGGCCGCGCAATGCGTTCCAGCACGGGCCGGGCGCTGGCCCAGCGGGTTTGCATGTCGGCATGGTCTTGCAGCAGACGGCGCACCACGGCGTGCAGGCTGGTGCCGCTGTTCGCGCTGCCGTTGCCGGTGCTTTCTCTGTTGCCAATGCCAATGCCAATGCCGTCACCCGTGCCGGGGTGGGGCAGGGCGGGGGCATCGGGGGCGGCCAGCACGGCGGGGAAGACATGGCGCTCCTCGTCCTCGTGGTGGCGCGGGGCGGCTTCGTTGAAGTAGCGCAGCACATCGCGGGCGGCTTCGGCGGCCTGGGCATCCCAGCCGCTGGCTTGTAGGTGTGCCCGCAGCTTGTTCAGCAGGCGCAGCATGCGTTCCACCCGCTCGTGGCAGGCATCCAGCATCTCGAACGGGGCTTCGTAGCCCGCACCGGGCGCACGGTGGCCGGGCAAGTTGAGGGTGTGCAGGTGGATGCGGGTCATGGCAGGCGGGCGTGCTGTCAGCAGTACCAGGGTTGAATGGGTGGCAGAAAAGAGCGGGAGATGGGCAGGCCAGGATGGCTGGTGTACGCGGTACAGACGCGCTTCAGGCCAGCCTGACCGTCTGGCCCCTGGGGTTGAAGGGAATGTAGCCGCCCACCTGACCCTGGCGGATGGATTCGATCATGGCTTCCAGGGGCGCATGGGCATCCTCGCTGCGCGGTGGCAGGCCGAGCGGGCCAGACATGGCCGCTGCAAACACCATGCCCCAGGGGTGGCCGATGGCATTGGCTTCCTGCGCGAGCTGGTCGAACGATTGCAGCTCGGCGGGGTCTTTGTCCACGCACATGAATGGCACCAGGGCACCGCCTTCGCCCTGCTCGAAGCGTTCCCGCTGGGCGGGCGTGCTGTCGGCGGGCAGCTCGGCTTGGGCAAACACAAACAGCAGGCGCTGCGGGGTGGGTTGCGCGCGGGCGGCTTGCAGCAAGTCGTCAAAGCAGGTGATGTTCATGGCAGTGTGGGGAAGGTGGGTTGGGGTTGGTGCAGCCGGTGCCGACAGGCCGGATTCAGACGGCCCCACCCAGGCTGGAGAGCAGTTGCTCCGGGCTGGGCCGTGGCTTGGCGGGTTTGCGGGTGTGTGCCGTGCCTATGCTGATGAAGCAGGGCGCGTGCTCGTGGGCTTGCAAGCCGAACAGGCTGCGCAGGGCGGTGGATTTGAGCGCCTTGCCGCTGGTCAGGGCCGAGCCAAAGCCTTGCGCGGTGGCCATCAGCAGCATGTTCTGCACGGCGCAACCGGCGGAAATCAGCCGCTCGTGCAGGTCGATGTCGGCATCGCCGCAGGCCGCATCCACCACCAGCAGCATCAGCAGCGGGGCGCGGAAGGCTTTTTCTCGGGCCTGGGCCACCTGTTCCGGCGTGGCCTGCGCGTCGCGCTCCAGCAGGGCCCGGGCAAAGCTGTCGGCCAGGGCGGGGCGCTGCGCGTCGGGTACGGTGATGAAACGCCAGGGGTGCAGCTGGTCGTGGTCGGGCGCGGCGGCGGCGGCGCTGACGATGGCGTGCAGCTGCGCCGCGTCGGGGCCGGGGGGCAGCAGGCGCTTGGGCAGGATGGTCTGGCGGGTGTGGATCAGGTCGTGGGCGGCTTCGGGCCAGCTTGATGGTGCGTTCGGTGGGTTACCAGTGTGGTCGGGCATGGGTGGGCAGGTGGCGTGGAAAAGGTCAGGCGAACAGTTCGCGTACCGCACTGTCGTACAGGCTGGTCAGGTTGTCCATGACTTCATACACACGCTCGCTGGTGGTGGCGATGGTTTGCAGGCTTTCCGTGCCGGGTGGTTTTTGCAGGGCCTGGTCAAAAAACACCCATTGCCCCTTGGCCAGCTCCAGTTCATTGCGGATGCTGGCGGTGGACACGGCGGATGCCTGCAAGAACGTGAGGCCGTCGGCAAAGTCTTTGCGGGCCGCATCGAGCTGTTTGCGCATGTCGGGCTGGGCCTGACCGCTGGCCAGCATGAAGTAGGCCCGTGCCGCGCGTTGCGACAGCATGCGCTGGCGGCCTGCCACGTTGACCACGCGGGCCGAGTTCTGGGTGGACGACTTTTCGTAGGCGCGGGTGACTTGCTCAGCCGCTTCCAGCATGGCATCGGCGCTGCGCACCACATCGGCCACGCCATCGGCCCGCACCGGGCCAGCCATCAGGCTGAACAGGGCTTCGCTTTGTTTGGTGAGGGTGTGCAACAGGGGTTGCACATCGGCGGGCGGTGAGCCCGCAGACAGCTCGCCCAGGCCTTGGGTGACCATAGTTCGGGTAGTCAGCATGATGTCGCGTGCCCGCTCGGGCAGGATGTTGAGCGAGGCCTGCACATAGGCTTTGGACACGCGCTGCGACATGGCCCGCATCTTTCCGGCCCGGTTGATGGCAGCGCCCAGGGGCAGGCGTGTACCCGTTTGGCCCAGTGCGGGCAGGCTGGACAGAGACAGAAGCGCCCAGGCAGAAGGGATGGCAAAACAGATGGCGGTGCGGCGTTTCATGGGGGTGCGGTCAGAAAGATGGAACGTGAAAAAGCGTTCAATGAGTCTAGGGACGGCCCCTGCGCCTGAACATGCCCCATTGGGAGTAGTGGCCATCGTTCTTTCGGACGATGGGGGCGGGTGCGGTTCAGTCTGGCCGTCCGTCGGCCCGTGGCTGGCCGTACCAAACCAGCAGCCGCCCGCCCCACAGCGCCATCAGCAGCGCCCACAGGCTGGCGGCGAGTGCCAGGCCCCAGCCAGGCATGTGTGGAAGTGACGCGGCAATGCGCACCAGCACCGCCACTTGCAGCAGGCAGAACACGGCCCACACCCGGTTGTCGGCCACCAGCGGGCGGCCACTGTGGCCCGACGACACCCGCGTGACCATCGCCAGCAGCAGCGAGCCCAGAAACCCCATCGTCATCGCGTGCATGGCCCCCAGGCCCAGCAGCGGTGCGCCCGTGCGCATGCCCAGCAGTTGCGATGCCCCAGACAGCAGCAGCGACAGGCTCAGCCACAGAAAACCCAGGTGCAGCATGGCCAGCAGCCGCACCTTCAGGCTCTGCACCAGCCCCCACACCACGGCCAGCCACAGCACCACGCTGCCTGCGGCCAGCTCACCCAGGCCCAGTACCAGCATCCACAGGCGCGTGATCTGCGGGTTGTCAGACTGGGCGGCGGCCCACAGGGGCTGCCACATGGCCAGCAGTTCCAGCCCCACAATGCCCAGCAGAAGCCAGAACACCCACGCTGGCCGCCACACACCGATCATGGGCAGTGCGCTGGATGTGAAAAACGGCAGCATGCGGTGCAGCACAGCCACGAACGTGACCACCACGCCGCCCCAGAGGCCGGTTTTGACCGCCGCCAGGGCCAGCTCGGTGTGGCCACCCGTTTGGGCCAGCAGCACGGCCAGCAGGCACAGCATGCCGAACACGCCTGCCCAGCCCACGGCCAGGGCGTGCATGCGGTCGGGAGCACGGCTGGCTTGCACCAGCCGCCAGAACAGGCCGTACATCCAGCCCAGGCCCGCCAGCGCCAGTGCGCCGCCTGCCAGTGCCAGGTGTTCCGCCAGGTGGGTGCCGGTCAGCCACAGCAACCAGCCAGCTGTCTGCAAGCCCAGCGCGGGCAGCAACTGCCGGGCATCCGGGGCGGGCACGCCCAGCCACTTGGGGCCGGCGGTGAACAGAAAGCCCGCAAAAAACAGCGGCATGAAGCCAAGCGTCATCACCGCACCGTGCGCCAGGCTGGGAGACAGGGCGTAGGCCAGGTGCCAGCCACTCCCCCCGCCCAGCCAGCCCAGCCTGTCGATCTGCACCCCCGCCCACCAGCCGCCCGAGACCAGCAGCAGCACCGTTGCCAGAAAAAACCCCAGCCTGTGGGGTGCCCACAGCAGGTGGCGGGGGTGCCAGCCGCTGTCGGGGGCCAATGGCGCGGGTCGGGGTGGGGCGGTGGGCCGCAGGGGGGTGTGCAGATGGGATGTCATGGTGGTGTGTCCGCCGCCGCTGCCCGGTTGGCCGCTCGCAGGGGGCGGTTCAGTCGGTCAGAATCTGTCCGTCGTGCTCGACGTAAGGGGTGTAGGGGCCGGTGCCGCTGGTCGATGCTTGCGAGGCGGGCACGAAGCCGCCGTGCTCGGCATCGAACACATGCACCTCGCCGTCCTCGATCACGTAATGCCAGCCGTGCAGGCTGAGGTGACCGGCTTCCACCGCCCGGCGCACCATCGGGTAGCCCAGCAGGCGCTCCAGTTGCAGCACCACGCTGCGCTGCTCGGTGCGCTGCATGGCTTCGTGGCTGGGCACCACGGGCAGCATGGCTTCTTCCAGCAGCTTGAGCCAGGCGCGCAGGGCCACGGCTTCTTCCGGTGCGCCTTCGTAGGCGGTGCGGATGGCCCCGCAGTGGCTGTGGCCGCACACGATGATGCGCTCCACCTTCAGGCCCAGCACCGCGTACTCGATGGCGGCCATCGTGCCGTGCAGTCCGTGCGATCCGTCGTAGGGTGGCACCAGTGCGCCCACATTGCGCACCAGAAACAGCTCGCCCGGCCCGGCCCCGGTCAGCAGGTAGGGCACCAGCCGCGAGTCCGAGCAGCCAATGAACAGCGTCTTGGGGTGCTGCCCCTGGGCCACCAAGTCCTGAAACCGCTGCTGGTGCAGCGGAAAGTAGTCCGAGTGAAAGCGCCGCAGGCGCAGCAGCAGCTCGTCGGGCAAGTTGGCAGGCATGGTCACTGCACCAGGGGCGAGGCCGAACCTTCCAGTTCCAGCCCCTCAATGTGGGCCTGGCCCACCAGCAGCTGCATGTACTGGCGCAACGCGGTGGCCCGCGATTGCAGCACCAGCTGGGCCTGGATGCGTTCGCGCACCTGCCCGAATTCGGGCAGCTTGCCCCGGCGCTGGCCCAGCACTTCAATGATGTGGAAACCGAACCGGGTGTGAATCAGCCGGGGGTGGACACCCATGCCGTGGCGCACATCGGTCTGCTTGAACAGCTCATTGGCCAGCTCGGGGGCGCATTCTTCGGGCGTGACCCAGCCCAGGTCGCCCCCCGCCGCACTGGAGGGGCAGTTGGACAGCTCGGCTGCCAGCTGCTCGAAGCGCCCGGCGGGCACTTCTTTGCGTGACAGCTCCAGCAGGGCCGCCTCGGCCCGCAGCGACAGCGCATGCACATTCACGCCCGGCGTGACGGCAAACAGGATGTGCCGCACATGCACGGCCTGGCCCACCATCAGCTCGTCCCGGTGGCTGTCGTAGTAGCGGAGGCACTCGCTTTCGGTGGGCTCCAGCGTGGCCACGGCGGCATCGAGCATGCCCTCGATGACGGCGCGGTCGGCTTCGCTCAGTGTGGGGGCGGTCAGCACGCGCTGTTCGGGCAGCAGCCCGGCTTTGACCGCCTGCTGGCGCAGCAGTTCGGCCCAGGCCAGTTCGCGCAGGGTGGCTTCGTCGGGCGGTGGCAGGCCGGGTTCGTGCAGGGCGATGCCGTTGATGGTGGCCACGGGTGTGAGCGGGGCCGGGGCTTGCCCGGCGCACTGGCAGTGTCCGCTGCCGCAGCCTGCGGTGTCGGTGGTGGTGTGCATGGTGAGGTTCCTCGGGTGCGTGGTGGCGTGTGTTCAGTGGGGGGCACGCGGGGTGATGCCGAGGCGGCGGCTGCGCACCACCTGGTAGGGGCGGCCCAGGTAGGCCACGGTGGCAAACCCGCTCCACACATGCACCAGCCGGGTAAACGGGAACACGAAGAAGATGCTCATGCCCAGAAACATGTGGGCCTTGAACACCCAGCCCGCTTCGGCCAGCAGTTCCACGGCACCACCGCGCAGGGTCACGATGCGTTGCGCCCATTCGGCCAGCTTGAGCATCATGCCGCCGTCCAGGTGCTGGGCCGACAGCGGGATGGTGGCCAGACCCAGCGCAAACTGCGCCCACAGCAGCCACAGCAGCACGATGTCGCTGGTTTTGCTGTTGAGCCGGATGCGGTCGTCGCTCAGGCGGCGGTGCAGCAGGATGGACACCCCGGCAAAGCCCAGCAGCCCGAACAGGCCGCCCGACACCATCGCCATCAGCTGCTTGGCCCCGGCGGTCATGAAGGGTTCGTACACGAAGTGCGGGGTCAGCATGCCCACCGTGTGCCCGAAGAACAGGAACAGAATGCCCACGTGGAACAGGTTGCTGCCCAGGCGCAGTTGCCCGGCACGCAGCAGTTGCGATGAATCGCTTTTCCAGCTGTACTGGTCGCGGTCAAAGCGGATC
>CALMMY010000103.1 GCA_937868695.1 uncultured Comamonadaceae bacterium | reverse complement strand
CGTCGTTGATGTCGAGGATGAAGCGGCACATGTCCTGCTTTTCTTCCACGTTCATACCGGCCATGGGTTCATCCAGCAGCAGCACTTGTGGCTCCATCGCCAGGGCTCGGCCCAGGTCAACCCGTTTTTGCAGGCCGTATGGCAACTGGCCGACAGCGGTTTTGCGGTGTGCCTGGATTTCAAGGAAGTCGATGATGTGCTCGACCTTTTCGCGGTGGGCCACTTCTTCGCGCTCGGCGGGCCCGATGCGCAGTGCCTGCATGAACAGGTTGCTCTTGATGCGCAGGTTGCGCCCGGTCATCAGGTTGTCGATCACGTTCATGCCCTTGAACAGCGCCAGGTTCTGGAAGGTGCGGGCAATCCCCATCTCGGCCACCTGGCGGCTGTTCATGTGCCGGAAGGTCTGACCACGGAATGTGACCGAGCCTTCCTGGGGCTTGTACACGCCATTGATGCAATTGAGCATCGAACTCTTGCCTGCACCGTTGGGGCCGATGATGGCGCGGATTTCGTGCTCCTTCACATTGAAGGAAATGTCGGTCAGGGCTTTGACTCCGCCAAAGCGCAGACTGATGTTTTTGACATCAAGGATGACGTCGCCAATTTTTTTCTCTGCCATGGTGTGCTGTCTTTCAGGCGTTCAGTGGTCGGGCTGGAGGTGCTGGCTCAGGCCGCAGCCTTGACGGGGGCAAAGGTTTTGGTGTCACCCAGCTTCAAGGTGGCACTCACACTGCCGGTGCGGCCATCTTCAAACTTCACCACGGTTTCAATGAACTGCTCGGTTTTGCCACCGTACAAAGCATCGACCAGCACACCGTATTTGTCGCCGATGAAGCCACGGCGGACTTTGTTGGTGCGGGTCAGTTCGCCATCGTCGGCATCCAGTTCTTTGTGCAGCACGAGGAAGCGGCTGACCTGGCTGCCTGCCAGCAAGGTGTCTTGCGCCAAGTCGGCATTCACCTTCTCGATGCACTCTTTGATGAGCTGGTAGACATCGGGCTTCTGGGCCAGATCGGTATAACCGGCATACGACAGGTTGCGGCGCTCGGCCCAGTTGCCGACGGCATCGAAGTCGATGTTGACCATCACGCACACGCGGTCGCGCTGGTCACCGAAGGCCACCACTTCCTTGATGTGCGAGAAGAACTTGAGCTTGTTCTCCACATACTTGGGCGCGAACATGGCTCCGTCGTTGGGGCCGCCCTTGATGCGGCCCACGTCTTTGACGCGGTCGATGATTTTCAGGTGGCCGTGCGCGTCGATAAAACCGGCATCGCTGGTGTGGTACCAGCCGTCTGCGGTCAATACTTCGGCGGTGGCCTTGGGGTTCTTGTAATACTCTTTCAGCAGGCCGGGCGACTTGACCAGCAACTCGCCGTTGCTGGCCAGCTTGATTTCCACGCCCTCGCAAGGCACACCCACGGTGTCGGCGCGGGCTTCGTGGTCGGGCTGCAAGCACACGAACACTGCGGTTTCGGTGGAGCCGTAGAGCTGCTTCAGGTTGATGCCGATGCTGCGGTAGAAGCTGAACAAATCGGGACCAATGGCTTCACCGGCGGTGTAGGCCACCCGCACGCGGCTGAAGCCCAGGGTGTTGCGCAGTGGACCATACACAAACAGGTTGCCCAGTGCGTACAGCAGGTTGTCCATCATGCCAACGGATTTGCCGTCCATCTTGGTGGGCCCGACCTTGCGGGCGATGTCCATGAAGTAATGGAACATCTTGCGCTTCAAAGCACCCGCATCTTCCATGCGGATCATCACGCTGGTGAGCAAGCCTTCAAACACGCGGGGGGGAGCAAAGTAGTAGGTGGGGCCGACTTCTTTCAAGTCGATGGTGACGGTGGAGGCCGACTCGGGGCAGTTGACCACGTAACCGGCAGCCAGCCACTGGGCATAGCTGAAAATGTTCTGGCCGATCCAGGCAGGAGGCAGGTAGGCCAGCACCTCGTCGGAGGGGCCAAGTTTGTCAAACCGAGCGCCCACATCGGCGCGGTTGAGCAGGGTGTTGTGGGTGTGAACCACGCCCTTGGGGTTGCCTGTGGTGCCGGAAGTAAAGAACATGGCGGCCACATCGTCGGGCTGGGCCTGCTTGACCTCGGTTTCAAAAAACTGGGGGTGTACCTGGGCAAACACCTTGCCTGCAGCAACCAGCTCGTCCACAGCGGCAAGGCCTGGTTCGTCGTAGTTGCGCAGACCACGGGGATCGTCGTAGAACACATGCTGGAGCTGTGGGCACTGCTCGCGGATTTCGAGCATTTTGTCCACCTGCTCCTGGTCTTCAACCACCGCAAAGCGCACTTCGGCATTGTTGATGGGGAAGACGCACTCGCTGGCCACGGCATCCTGGTACAGGGGCACGGGAATGGCACCGAGAGACTGGGCTGCCAGCATGGTGGCATAGAGGCGGGGGCGGTTGGAGCCCACCACGATCATGTGCTCGTGCCGCTTCAGACCGGCCTGATGCAGGCCGCATGCCAGGTTCTGCACCAGGGCCAGCATGTCGGCCCAGGTGGTGGTTTGCCAAATGCCATACTCTTTTTCACGCATGGCCGCAGCGGTGGGCCGCTGGGCTGCGTGGTTCAGCAGTAACTGTGGGAACGTGGTCCGCATGACGTCTCCTGATGTGCGATGCGCTTTTCTGTATCGCTGCCAGACCCCCGTCCGGGCATCCGATCAGCGCGATTCAACTGGCCCGCATCGTAGGCCTGCGTTTGACGTTTCGTTGTCGTTGCGACGACAATTGAAGGGTCATCCCTCCTAGGACTTTCCCTAGATTGGAGCATCATCCCACCCCATTTGTCGCCATGACGACCATTCCACCTCTGCGCCAGCGAGCACGCCCCCCTACCGAGGCCGAATTGCGGGCCATTCCCTGGATGCAGGCGCTGACGCTGTCGGAGCGGGATCGGGCGAGCGACGCGCTGATCGTGACAGAAGCCCTTCCGGGTGACACGATCTGCCGCATCGGCAAGCAGGCAACTTATTGGTTCGGCCTGGTGGATGGTCTGCTGAAGATGAGCAATGACGATTCGCAGGGGCCGGTGATCACGTTCACCGGCGTGGCACCAGGCGGCTGGTTCGGCGAGGGTACGGTGCTCAAGCGCGAGGTGTACCGCTACAACATCCAGGCTTTGCGCAAGAGCCGGGTGGCGGGCCTGCCCAGCGACACGTTTCACTGGCTCATCGAGCACTCGCTGGGTTTCAATCGGTTTGTGATGCTGCAACTCAACGAACGCCTGGGCCAGTTCATCGCAGCACGGGAGATTGACCGCCTGAGCGATCCGGAGCTGAGGGTGGCCCGAAGTCTGGCCAACTTGGTCAACCCGGTGCTCTATCCCAGCGTGGGTGAGGTGCTGCGCATCACGCAGCAGGAGCTGGCGTATGTGGTGGGGCTGTCGCGCCAGCGCGTGAACGAGGCTCTGGCTTCGTTGCAAGCACAAGGCATGATCCGCATCGAATACGGCGGTTTGCGGGTGCTGGATCTGGCCGCCCTGCGTTCAAGCGGCCCGCGCTGAATAAGGTTTTCATAAAAATGACTGGTTGCGCTTGATAATCAAGCGCAACCAGCTACACAAATCAAAGTAATGACTGAACGCAAACCACTGACACTGCGCCCTGACCTGAAAAAACTGCGCGAACAGCGCACCCTGGCGCTGGAACGTCTGGCCAATCCGGCACCGGCTCCCGAGCCCCTGCCCCCAGCATCGCCACATCCTGAACACCGCCACACACCCGGCACCGAGCGTTCAGGACGGCCCGACTACGCACAGCGCCCTGAGCGCAACGCCCGCCCCGATTACAAAGAACGCAGTGACCGTGCCGAGCGCCCATCCCATGCAGAGCGCCCTGCTCGCCCCGAACATGCAAGCGCCCAGCAGCGCCCCGCTGCACGCCCTCCCCGCCCATCCACCTCGGTGTGGACGGCGGAAACAGCCCGCACAGCCCCGCCTGTGGTGCCCCGGCGTGTGGCACCCAATGTACAGACCAACAACCCCGCCGATGGCACGCGCCTGAACAAACGCATGGCCGAGCTGGGCATCTGCTCGCGCCGTGAAGGCGATGCCTGGATTGAGAAAGGCTGGGTCACGGTGAACGGCGAAGTGGCGGTCATGGGCATGCTGGTTCAGCCCACCGACAAGGTGGAGGTGTCCGAAGCCGCCAAAGGCCAGCAGAAGCACCTGGTCACCATCCTGCTGCACAAGCCGATGGGGTTTGTGTCGGGTCAGGCCGAAGACGGGCACCAGCCAGCCATCACCCTCATCAACCCGCGCACCCACTGGGTGGAAGACGGTGCCCGCATCCGGTTCGCCAACCACCAGTTGCAGGGTCTGGCTCCCGCAGGGCGACTGGACATCGACTCGGTGGGCCTGCTGGTGCTGACACAGGATGGCCGCGTGGCCCGCCAGCTGATCGGTGAAGACTCCGAGATGGAAAAGGAATACCTGGTGCGCGTGACCTGTGCCACACCAGACGGCGACATCGCCACCAACGTGCAGGCCGTGTTTCCCGCCGAACAGCTGGCCCGGCTGCGTCACGGTCTGAGTCTGGACGGAGAGCCCCTCAAGCCAGCACAGGTGGAGTGGCAAAACCCCGAGCAGCTGCGCTTTGTGCTGACCCAGGGCAAGAAGCGGCAAATCCGCCGCATGTGCGAGCAGGTGGGACTGAAAGTGGTCGGACTCAAACGCATCCGCATGGGAAAAATCACCCTGGGCAACCTGCCTGTGGGCCAATGGCGCTATCTGGGCGCACACGAAAGGTTCTGATCATGTCGAATTCGCGTCCACCCCTGTCAGGCCGTCATTTCAAACCGTCTGACTTGCGGGCTGTGGCGCAACTGGCCACCCAGGCCACGCTGGGCGTGATGGACATGACCGAAGGCGTACACCAATCCGTGCTGCGCACGGTAGGAGGACTCAAGGGCCGCCAGCCGGGCCGCACGGCAGGCATCACCGGCCTGGTGTACCGCAGCGTGCGGGGCATCACTGGTTTGGTCGGGCAAGGGGTGGATGCCGCGCTGTCCACGCTGGAGCCCAGGCTGACGGGCACCACCACCACATCCCACATCGACAGCCCTGAACGTGAACAGGTGCTGGCCGCCCTCAATGGCGTGCTGGGTGACCGGCTGGCTGCCAGCCAGAGCCCGCTGGCGCTGGACATGGCGTTCAGGCTCAACGGCCAGGCCTGGCAGCCGGAAGACGGGCTGGCGGTGTCTGCCCCAGCCCAGGGGCATGTGCTGCTGACCATCCACGGCCTGTGCATGACCGATACCCAATGGCTGATGAATGGACACGACCACGGTGACTGGCTGGCCCAGGCAATGGGTTGTACACGCCTGAACCTGCGCTACAACACCGGCTTGCATGTGCATGACAACGGACTCAAGCTGGCCCGCCTGCTGGAGCGTCTCGTGCTCAACTGGCCGGTGCCGCTAACGCGACTCTCCATCGTGGCACACAGCATGGGTGGACTGGTGGCCCGAAGCGCACATGCAGCCGGTGTGCAATCCGGGCATGCCTGGCCCCAATGCCTGAAAGACATGGTATTTCTGGGCACACCCCACCACGGCTCGCCATTGGAGCGGGCCGGACATTGGGTGGACAGCGTGCTGGCCGCCACCCCATTCACCCTGCCGTTTGTGAAGCTGGGGCAACTGCGCAGTGCGGGCATCATTGACCTGCGCCACGGCTGCGTGCTGCCCCCCCGACAGACCAGACCAGCCTGACCAGCCACGTGCGTTGGGCCGCCATGCCGACACCCGCACTCCCCTGCCCTTGCCCGCAGGCGTGAACTGCTTTGCGGTGGCCGCCACACTGGCACCCCGGCGCAGCATGCTGGCCGAACGGCTGACGGGCGATGGCCTTGTGCCACTGCACAGCGCACTGGGTCAGCACGATGACCCCAGGCACCGGCTGGCATTTGAGCCAGCACACCAACATGTGATGCACCGCACCGGGCACCTGGCGCTGCTGGGCAGCCTGCCACTGGCGCAACACATGCTGAACTGGCTGCAAACGCCTCCCGCAGCGCAGGCTTGAAAAAGTCACCACCGCCCACACCTCCCAATCCGCGAAGCGATTGTTCGCTCAGCGCCAGTGCTGGCCTCAGCCAGGACTGGCAGGCTGTTTTTGTTTTTCAACCCCCTGATCTGTCATGAGCAAACAAACCCTTTCCTTTCAGGCCGAAGTCGCCCAACTGCTGCACTTGGTCACCCACTCGTTGTATTCCAACAAGGAAATTTTCCTGCGCGAACTGGTGTC
>CALMMY010000102.1 GCA_937868695.1 uncultured Comamonadaceae bacterium | reverse complement strand
CCCAGCCAGCCCAGCACCTGGCTCATGGGCAGCAGCACCACCTGGAAGGGCATGAACACGCCAAACAGCATGAAGCCGAACAGCAGGTCGCTGCCCCTGAACTTCCACAGGCTCAGCACATAGCCGTTGATGGCCCCCCACAGGGTGGAGATGAGCACCGCTGGCACCACCATGACCACCGAGTTCCAGAAAAAGGGCTGTAGGCCCCGGCAGTCGGTGCCGGTGCAGGCGGTGCTCCAGGCCTGGCTCCAGGCATCGAAGTTGAGGCTGCCGGGCAGGCTGAGCAGGTTGCCCTGGCGGATTTCCTCGGCATCCTTGAACGAGGTGACCAGCATGACGTACAGCGGGGTCAGGAAAAACAGGGCGGCCAGCAGCAGCACGGCATACACCACCACCCGGCCCAGCGTGGCGGGCCAGTGGCTGACGGGGGCGTGGCCACCGGGAGAGATTTCAGTGCTCATGGGGTTTGCTCCGCAGTTCGCTGTAGAGGTAGGGCACAACGATGGCGGCCACGGTGGCCAGCATCATGGTGGCGCTGGCTGCGCCCAGGCCGATCTGGCCACGGGTGAAGCTCATCACGTACATGAAGGTGGCGGGCACATCCGACGCAAAGCCGGGGCCGCCGCCGGTGAGGGCCATCACCAGGTCGAAACTTTTGATGGACAAGTGCGACAGCACCATGATGGTGGAGAACACCACGGGCCGCAGGATGGGCAATATCACACGCCAGTAGATGCGCGGCAGGCTGGCACCGTCCATCTGCGCGGCCTTGATGATGCTGTCGTCGATGCCGCGCAGCCCGGCCAGAAACAGCGCCATCGCAAACCCGGCGCTCTGCCAGATGCCTGCAATCACCACGCAGTAAATGGCGGTGTCGCCCTGCACCAGCCAGTCGAACGTGAAGCTCTGCCAGCCCAGGTCGTGCATGAGCTTTTCCAGGCCCAGGCTGGGGTTGAGCATCCATTTCCAGGCGGTGCCGGTCACGATGAACGACAGCGCCATGGGGTACAGGTAGATGGTGCGCAGCACGCCTTCGGCCCGCACCTTCTGGTCGAGCACGATGGCCAGCGCCATGCCGATGAGCATGGAGCCGCCGACGTACAGCACGCTGAAAACCCCGAGGTTTTGCAGGGCCAGCCACCAGCGGTCCATCTCCCAGAGCTTGGCGTACTGCTCCAGGCCGACGAACTCGCTGTAGTTGGGCAGCATGCGTGAGGCTGTCATGGACAGCACGCCGTTCCAGATCATCAGCCCGTAGATGAAGGCAAAGCCCAGCACAAAGCCCGGCGCGATGACGAGCTTGGGCAGTGCTGTTTCGAAAGTTCGGCTCATGGTGTGGCACCTGAACAGGGAATGAAGGCCACACCCTGCACCGGCACACAGTGTCCGGGCGAGGTGCGGCAGAAAACCGCTTTGCGCGGGTTTACTTGGTCATCGCGGCGGCGGCGATCTTCTTCTGGGCATCGGCGACGCTGATCTTGTCGTCGTTCCAGAACTGGCTCACAGCGTCCTTGATGGCACCTTCGGCTGCGGGGCTGATGGCCATGCCGTGGGCCACGGAGGGCACCAGGCCGCCGGTTTTGGCGGTATCGACAAAGTCTTTGCTGGACAGCTTGGCGCAGTCGTCAAACTTGGCCATGTCCATGTTCAGGCGCACGGGAATGGAGCCTTTGTTCAGGTTGAACACTTCCTGGAACGCGGGGCTCATGATGGAGGCTGCCAGGTCGGCCTGGGCCTTCTGTGCGCCAGCGTCCTTCAGCTTGTACATGGCAAACGAGTCCACGTTGAAGGTGAAGGCATTGGCGGTGCCGGGAGCGGCGGCGCACAGGAAGTCTTTGCCGGGCACCTTGCCTGCGGCCAGGAACTCGCCCTTGGCCCAGTCACCCATGAACTGGAAGCCGGCCTTGCCCTGCATCACCATGGCGGTGGCCAGGTTCCAGTCGCGGCCTGGGGCGGCGGCATCGGTGTAACCCTTGATCTTGCGGAAGGTTTCCAGCGATTTGGTCATGGTGGGGCTGGCCAGGGCCTTGCCGTCGAGCTTGACCAGCGCGTCCTGGTAGAACTTGGCACCACCCACGCCCAGCACCACGCTTTCGAAGGTGGTGAAGTCCTGCCAGTTCTGGCCACCGTGGGCCACGGCAATCAGGCCAGCCTTCTTGATCTTGTCGGCGGCGGCGAAGAACTCGTCGTAGTTCTTGGGCATGCCGCTCACACCGGCTTTTTTCAGGACTTCGGGGTTGGCCCACACCCAGTTGACACGGTGGACGTTGACGGGAGCGGCCACGTAGCTGCCCTTGTACTTCATCACGCCAGCCACCACGCCGGGCAGCAGGCCGTCCCAGTTTTCGGCCTTGGCCACGGCATCGAGGTTGGCCAGCACGCCTTCGGCAGCCCATTCCTGGATGGCGGGGCCCTTGATCTGGGCGGCGGCAGGCGGGTTGCCTGACACCACGCGGCTTTTCAGCACGGTGGCGGCGTTGTCACCACCGCCGCCTGCCACAGCAAAGTCTTTCCACACATGGCCTTTGGCCTGCATGATTTTTTTCAGCTCGGCGGCGGACTTGGCCTCGCCACCCGCTGTCCAGTAGTGCAGCACTTCCACTTCACCCGCCACGGCGGTGTTGAGGGCGACGGCGGCCAGGGCGGCGCTGAGCAAAAGATTGAGCTTCATACGGGTTGTCTCCAGAGGTTGGGCATGCATGGCCCAGGTGATGTCTTGACCCGACACACCACGCGCCGAGTGCATTCATTTTTCATTAATTAATGAATGCAGGCATCGGTAAAAACCCTGGAAATCAACTCAATGCAAAGGATTGCACATAAACCCTTCACAGGGAGGGCCTGCAACCCGCCCAAACCGGCTCAGGCCACCCCGTCCAGCGCCCGTGAAGCCCCCAGCAAGGCGGGCGACTGGGTTGATGTGATCACCCACACGGGCATGGCCTGCAAGTAGGCCCGAAAGCGCCCTTTGGCCTCGAAGCGGGCGCGAAACGGTGAGGCATCGAACCAGGCACCCAAGCGGGGCACGATGCCGCCACCCACATACACACCGCCCAAGGCACCCAGCGTCAGCGCCAGGTTGCCCGCCACCGAGCCCAGAAACGCGCAGAACATGGTCAGGGCTTCCAGCGCCTGGGCATCGGAGCCCGCCAGCGCAGCGGTGGTCACGTCTGCCGGGCTGGTACAGCCAGGTGCAGCCACACCATCGGCCTCGCACAGCAGGGTGTAGGTATCGAACAGGCCCTGGCCGCACACGGCGCGTTCTGCCGAGGCGTGGCCGTACAGCCGGGTCAGGCCATCCACCACCAGCCGTTCTCTCGGCGTGACTGCGGGCAAGGTGACATGGCCGCCCTCGCCTTCCAGCGGCACCCACTGGCCCCGCCCATCGGGCAGCAAGCCCGACACGCCCAGGCCGGTTCCTGCACCGATGAGCGCCTTGGGGGCAGACTCGCGTGCATCGCCACCGCCCACCTGGCGCAGCTCGTCGGCAGGCAGGACGGGCAAGGCCAGCGCCAGGGCGGTGAAGTCGTTGAGCAAGCGCAGGGTGGTCAGGCCGAACTCGGCCTTCACGGCACGCTGAGAAAACGACCAGTGGTGGTTGGTCATGCGCACCTGGTCGCCGGTAATGGGGTTGGCAATGGCAATGGCGGCATGCTGCGGCATGCCCCGACCCAGCCCCGCCAGATAGGCATGCGCGGCCAGTTGCAGCGTGGGGTAATTGGCACAGGGCAGCACCTGCACCGCCTCCAGCGGCAGGCCAGGGCCAGCCTGCCAGGCAAACCGGGCATTGGTACCGCCCACATCGGCCACGAGGCGGGCACCAGTGGAGGGGTGGCAGGCAGCGGTGCCCGCAGAAACAGTCTGAGTCATGGTGAATGGCAGAAAAAATATCAGGTCAATGGCAGACAGCGCCAGCGCGAACGCGGCATCGGCCCATTGTGCCCCTGCGGTGTCGGCCCTCCCAAAAAAAAGAGGCGGTCAATCCTCCGACTGACCGCCCCATTCAAACGCTGTGTCAGCGCACCTTGGGAAACCACACAGAAAAAACCAACAGGAAATGCCTGATCAGAAGGCGTAGTTGATGCGCACGCGCAGGGCCAGCTGGTCATCGGTACCGGTGGGGCCTTTGGCGTAGCTGAGTGCGGGGGTCACGCTGGCACCCTTCACGCCCATCAGGGGCAGGGTGTAGGCTGCGTACACGGTGGTGGACTTCTTGGCACCCGCGCCATTGGACTGGATCAGACCCAGACCGGCAGCGCCCATGATGGCGTTCACACCGAAGGATTTGTCGTCTTCCTTCTTGGCAAAGTTGACGTTGACCGAGGTGTCCTTGTTGACGGCAAAGCCTGCCGACAAGCCAAAACCGTTCTGGGTACCGGCGGTGCCGTTCACCTTGACCGACTCGAAACCACCGCGCAGTGTCAGGTTGCCCGCGCTGTAGGTCACGGCAGGGCGGAAGCCCTTGGCCTTGCCGGCTTCCTTGGTTTCCACCAGGCCCAGTTCGACGCGCACGGCGCTGGAAGCGTTCAGGCCCAGGGCGGCGTGGAACACGTTGCTGCCCATGCGGCCACGCAGGCTGTTGGCACGGTAACCACCGTAGGTGTTGTCTTCCACCACGGTGTCTTTGCCCAGGGGGAACAGGTCCATCGCTTCAAAACGGCCCAGCTTGATGTCGGCACCGGCATTGCCGAACTGCACCCACATGTCATCGACTGCGGTTTCGCCTTTCTTGTTCAGCAACAGGCTGGCACGGCCAGCCACGAAAGAAGCGCCATTGGTGGCCTTGGCACCGGCATTCACTTCCACGCGGCCACCCAGATCCAGGCCACCGGCACGGGCATTGGTGTTGGGAGCACTGACCTTGTTGGTGTAGGTGGTGTCGAGTTCGAGGTTGGCATCGAAAGCGACATCGGCCTGGGCGTAGGAAGCGCAAGCCAGCAAGGATGCGACGGCCAGGGTTCTGAGTTGAACGGTCATGAAAGTCTCCAATGGTTTGAGGGGTAAGGACGGCGCTGAACGTGCAAGGTCAAACACCCCGGCGGTCGCGGCACAGGCACCACGCGGGTCAAGGCAGCCGTCGTTCAGCCAGCGAATTGAACCCCATTTGCAAACGATTGCAGATTCGGGTTTTCCCGGAACTTAGTTGTCTGCCAACCCATCAAATCATTTAAATCAATCTGATTGATGTATATAGACTCATGTTTTAAAACGATAAAAATATTTCTCAAAAGAAACAAAGGTACGTTGTAAAAATAAAACACATCAATCAAGAAGGCAAAAATACCTGTTGATTCAATTTCATGCAAATGTTTGCAAAAACAAGGCAAAAAAAGCCCCTGAACGGGGCTGGAGTCAGCCTGTTCAGGGGCGCTTGTGCGGGTCAGAAAGCCCTGGAATCAGCGGTGCGCACCGCTGCTTTCGCGGATGATGAGCTCGGCGGGTAGCGTCAGCGGCCCCCTGGCAATGCCTTGCAGCTGGTCGGCCAGCATCTGCACCA
>CALMMY010000101.1 GCA_937868695.1 uncultured Comamonadaceae bacterium | reverse complement strand
ACGCGGTCGTCGAAACGGGCACCCACGGCCAGCAGCACGTCGCAGTTCTGCATGGTGTTGTTGGCTTCCAGCGTGCCGTGCATGCCCAGCATGCCCAGGAACTTGGGATCGGTGGCCGGATAGGCACCCAAGCCCATCAGCGTGTTGGTAACGGGGTAGCCCAGCATGTCCACCAGAGTACGCAGTTCCTGCACCGCATTGCCCAGCAGCACACCGCCACCGGTGTAGATGTAGGGACGCTTGGCGTTCAGCAGCAGTTGCAGCGCCTTGCGGATCTGGCCACCATGACCCTTGCGCACGGGGTTGTACGAGCGCATTTCGATGGACTCGGGGTAGCCCGTGTAAGGCGTTTTGTTGTAGGAGATGTCTTTGGGCACATCCACCACCACAGGGCCTGGACGGCCGCTGCGTGCGATGTGGAAGGCTTTCTTCATGACCGTGGCCATGTCCCGCACATCCTTGACCAGGAAGTTGTGCTTGACGATGGGACGGGTAATGCCGACGGTGTCGCACTCCTGGAAAGCATCAAGGCCGATGGCCGCAGTGGGCACCTGCCCGCTGATGATGACCATGGGAATGCTGTCCATGTAGGCAGTCGCAATGCCGGTGACCGCATTGGTCAAGCCAGGGCCGGAGGTTACCAGGGCCACACCCACATCACCAGTGGCGCGGGCATAGCCGTCAGCAGCATGCACGGCAGCCTGTTCATGGCGCACCAGCACGTGCTGGATGGTGTCCTGCTTGTAGAAGGCATCGTAAATGTGCAGCACCGCACCACCTGGGTAGCCCCAGATGTATTTCACGTTCTCGGCCTGGAGGGCTTTGACGATGATTTCAGCGCCACGGAGTTCTTGGGTGGGTGCGCCAGCTTGGGTGGCGGCAGCGGATGCCATTTCGGCTTTGGAGATTTCCATGATGTGTGAACCTGTTGAGAATTTCTCTGACGAAAAACCTTGGGTGCCTCTTCGCACACCCTCGTGAGGTTGCGTCGAGACTTGAGACCAAAACCATTGGCAGCCACCATTGACCGCGCGACCTTGATCCGTTTGCCGTTGATTTGCAAAGAGCATTATCGCATTGTGGCGATGCCCAACCCAAACGGCACCGGATCTACCCATTCACACAGGTTCATCCCAACGGTGCGGGTGCCCGCTCCTCGGTGAGACAATTCATCCTCATTTTTTTCGGCCATGCCACAGACAACCCACCAATGTCCTCCACGCCACTGAGCAACCGTGATCACGGTATCCCATTAACTGCACCGCCTCTGCGCCGTCGTATGGCATGCTGGCTGTATGAAGGCATGCTGCTGTTTGCGGTGGTATTCATTGCCGGATACCTGTTCTCATCCTTGAGCCAAACCAAGCACGCACTGGACAACAGACACGCACACCAAGCTTTTGTGTTTGTTGTGCTGGGCATTTATTTCACTTGGCTTTGGTCCAAAGGACAAACCCTCGCCATGAAAACCTGGCGCATCCGCGTGGTCGATGTCCAGGGCAAACCCTTGACGCAAAGCCGGGCCCTGCTGCGTTATGTGCTGAGCTGGTTGTGGTTTCTCCCCCCATTGCTCGGTACATGGCTGGGAGAACTGCGCGGCGGCGAAGCCGGTGTGATTGTGTTGGGCTGGGTATGCGTCTGGGCGGTGCTTTCACGCTTTCATCCCCAACAGCAATACCTGCACGACTGGATGGCCGGAACCCGTCTGGTCGATGTCCCCCGCTGATGAAGCATCCACTCTCAATTGACAG
The DNA here is from genome assembly GCA_937868695.1 of uncultured Comamonadaceae bacterium. GTDB lineage: Bacteria > Pseudomonadota > Gammaproteobacteria > Burkholderiales > Burkholderiaceae_C > UBA2334. The sequence continues at coordinate 6,344 of CALMMY010000101.1, read as the reverse complement.
AGAAGCCATGACCCATCCCCCAACCTCACCGCACCCACCCGAAGCCCCCAATGCACAAAAACAGCGAAGTGGGTTGAATCGCATCGTGCATGCCGCTGGTTATTCGGTAGCCGGCCTGCGGGCCGGTTGGCATGAAACCGCATTTCGCCAGGAAGCGCTGCTTTCATTCTTTCTGTTCCCGGCATCGTTCTGGCTTGGAAACAATTGGCTTGAAGTGGCCGTATTGGCTGGCGTGGTCGTGCTCGTACTCGTCACAGAACTGCTCAACTCCGGAATTGAAGCCGCGATCGATCGCATCGGCCCTGAATGGCATGATCTTTCCAAACAAGCCAAAGACATGGGCAGCGCAGCTGTATTGCTGAGCCTGCTGCTCTGCGGCGGAACCTGGGCTGGGGCAATCTGGACATTGCTGAAGGCCCAAGCATGAGCAACTCAATTGGCGCACACCACGCCACACCTTCTCCCTCGTTTTCACTCTGTGTGTATTGCGGATCGCGGCCAGGAAACAATCCAAAATTTGCAGAAGTGGCGCATCAAGTTGGCCAATGGATCGGCCAGCACGGTGGCCAGCTGGTATACGGCGGGGGCAACAACGGGCTGATGGGGACGGTGGCCCAGTCCACGCTGGAGGCGGGCGGGCGGGTGATGGGCATCATTCCCACCTCACTGGTTGAGCGGGAATTTGCCAAGCGCAACTGCACCGAGCTGCATGTGGTGGACAACATGCACCAGCGCAAAGCCATGATGGCCGAACATGCCGATGCTTTTCTGGCACTGCCCGGCGGCATCGGCACGTTTGAAGAATTGTTTGAAGTCTGGACCTGGCGGCAGCTTGGCTACCACAACAAGCCGATTGGCCTGCTGAACGTGGACGGCTATTACGATGGGCTCCTGGCCTTCATGGCCAGCACGGTGCAAGCCCAGTTTGTGGGAAGCTGGCAAATGGATCTGATCCAAGCTTCAAACGAAGTATCCACTCTGCTACCGTCCCTGGTTCAAGCGGCCGGGCTGTCAGCCAATGTCCGACTGACAGAACAAATCTGACGTTGATTGGTGCGCAAATCAAACAGCGGTTTCGTCTTCTTCGCCGGTACGGATGCGAATCACGCGATCCACTGGTGAAACAAAAATCTTGCCGTCACCGATCTTGCCGGTGCGGGCGGCGCGGATGATGGCATCCACACAACGATCCACATCGGCAGACTTGACCACCACCTCGACCTTGACCTTGGGCAGAAAATCCACCACGTATTCGGCTCCACGGTAAAGCTCGGTGTGGCCTTTCTGGCGGCCAAAACCTTTGACCTCGGTCACTGTCAAGCCCGTCACGCCCTGCTCGGCCAGGGCTTCGCGCACTTCTTCGAGTTTGAATGGCTTGATGACGGCGGTGATCTGTTTCATGGGGACAATTCCTGAGTTGAGTAAAAAGCGCGTTCAATTATGCCCAACGCAGCAGCCCATCCTTTTTTCTGCCGGAACCGCCATGCAAATTCACCTGCCCGACTGTATTCACCATGCTCTGCCAGCCCACACACCCATCACGGTGGTTCACCGGGGTGGTCACCCCGAGCAGATCCACTGTGGCTCGGTGGCGGTCACCGATGCCGATGGCAAGCTTCTGGCTTGGGCTGGCGACACCACGTCGCCCATGTTCACGCGCTCGGCACTCAAACCGTTTCAGGCCATGCCGCTGATTGCCCACCATGCCGATGAGTACAAGCTGTCGCCCCCTGAAATCGCCCTGCTCTGCGCCAGTCACAACGGCGACGACACCCAAACAGCGTGTGTGAACACCCTGCTGGGCCGTGCAGGTGCCAGCGAAGCCCTGCTGGCCTGCGGCAGCCACACGCCCTACCTGTTCACAGCCACCCAGCGCACGCCCGCACCCGGCCAGACGTTTGGTCGCCTGCACCACAACTGCTCGGGCAAACACGCTGGCATGCTGATGCTGGCGGCGGCCCTGGGCGCACCGCTCAGCGGCTACCTGGCACCCGATCACCCAGTGCAGCAGGCCATCCGCAACAGCGTGGTGTACTTCACCGGCATAGCGGCTGACCAGCTGGTGGTGGGCGTGGACGGTTGCAGCGCACCCAACTACGGCGTGCCGCTGCCAGCACTGGCCCTGGCCTTTGCCAAGCTGACACGCACGGCCCCGGATGCCATCTACGGCCACGGCCCAGCCCGCATCGCCGCCGCCATGAGCAGCCACCCCGAGATGGTCAGCGGCGAAGGCCGCAACGACCTCATCCTGACCCGGGCCGGGCGTGGCGACTGGGTGTGCAAAGTCGGAGCTGACGGCGTGCAGGCCATCGCCAGCCGCAGCCGGGGTGTGGCCGTGGCCGCCAAGGTGGGCGACGGCAACCTACAGGCCCTGATGGTGGCCGTGACCAGCGTGCTGGAGCAACTCGGCTGGCTGGATGACGAGGCCCGCCAGGCACTGGCACCCTACCGGCCCGCCCCCATGAAAAACGCAGCCGGGCTGGATGTGGGGCAGATGCTGCCGGTGATCAGGCTGCTCGGCTGAAAGCCACACACAGGCTGCAGGTGCACGCAGCCCCCAGTCAGAGCCAGCCCTGGCGGATGAACTCGGCCACGCTGTACAGCCGGTTGTCCAGCTTGTGCGCCCGCGTGGCCGCCACGATGCTGGCCACACCGCTGACGTAAGGTGAATCCCCCACGACCAGCGTTTCCAGCTTCACTCTGCAACTGCCGTCGTCGATCTCGACCCGATGAAATGCATGCCGCGCCAGGTGTGCCGCCGGAATCTGCAACGACCGCAGCTGCACCCCGGGGTCCCTGATCGAGCGGATGTCTTCGGCCTCCAGCCCCAGCGAGCGGGCCATGCTGACTGCCGTGCCGGGCACCGACTGCTTCTGTGCCTGGTGCGATTCGGTGAACCGGATGTGGTGCCCCCGAAACAGGTGCCCGCCCAGTTCCAGCATGTGCATGACCTTGAGCATCAGGATGTTGGTATTGGGGCACAGCACCACAGGGAATGTGAGTGACATTCCTTCCAGCACCGAGCCCGTGGCCAGCTCGATCAGCGGTGAGCCGGTGGCCGCGCAGTAGGCGGTGATGGGCTCCAGTTCCCGGCCAGAGCCTGCATGCACCACGATGGAACGGCCAGCCTGGGGTGCCGTGCTGGACCAGGGCAACCACCGGGTGCTGTCGCCCCGCTGCTGCGGCCCATTCAGCAGCTCGATGGCCAGCTTGCCGCTGCCGGCGACGAAAACATGCACGGGAGTGTCTGCTGCAACCACGGTGCTCATCCCCGGTACTTGCTGGTGATGGGATAGCGCCAGTCCTTGCCGAAGCTGCGGTGCGTCACCCGGATGCCCACGGGGGCCTGGCGGCGCTTGTACTCGTTGATGCGCAGCAGGCGGGTCACTTTGTCCACGTCAGCCTGGGCAAAGCCGTCGGCCACGATGTCTGCCGGGTGCTCGTCGTTCTCCATGTAGCGCTGGATGATGGCATCCAGCACCTCGTACTCGGGCAGGCTGTCCTGGTCCTTCTGGTCGGGGCGCAGCTCAGCACTGGGCGGGCGGATGATGATGCGCTCGGGGATGGGGTTGCTGCCGGTGCCATACGGGTCGTTGGCATTGCGCCACCATGCCAGCCTGAACACCATGGTCTTGACCACATCCTTGATGACGGCAAAACCGCCCGCCATGTCGCCGTACAGCGTGCAGTAGCCGGTGGCCATTTCGCTCTTGTTGCCCGTGGTCAGCACGATGCTGCCGAATTTATTGCTAAGCGCCATCAGCAGCGTACCGCGTATGCGGGCCTGCAGGTTTTCTTCGGTGGTGTCTTCGGGCAGTCCGGCAAAGTCAAAGGCCAGGCTGGCCTTGAAGGCCTCAAAGTGGGGTGCGATGTTGATTTCGTCATGGCGCACGCCCAGGCGTTCGGCCATGTCGCGGGCATCGATCCATGAAATATCGGCCGTGTACGGGGAAGGCATCATCACCGTGCGCACCCGGTCTTTGCCCAGCGCATCGACGGCAATGGCCAGCACCAAGGCCGAATCAATGCCGCCCGACAGGCCCAGCAACGCACCGGGAAAGCCGTTTTTGCCCACGTAGTCGCGCACACCCAGCACCAGTGCATGCCACAGCTCGGCTTCAAACCCGTGCTCCGGCACCACGGCTCCTTCCAAATGGATAGCTGCCTGCGCTTTTTCCACAAGCACACCAGCCAGATTTTCCCTGAAGCTTTCAGCCCGCATCGCCACATCGCCAGTGGCTTGCAGGGCGAAGCTGCGGCCCTCGAACACAATCTCGTCCTGCCCGCCCACCAGGTGGGCATACACCAGCGGCAGCCCGGTGGACTGCACCCGCTCGCGCATGGTGGCCTCGCGCTCGCTGCCTTTGCCCGCATGGAAAGGCGATGCGTTCAGTACCACCAGCAGCTCTGCACCGGCTGCTTTGGCTGCCTGGGCCGGGGCATCGAACCAGGCATCCTCGCAGATCAGCAGCCCGCAGCGCAGGCTGGCACCGCTGGCACCACGCGCATCTGGCAGATCGAACACCACCGTCTGATCGCCGGGCACAAAGTAGCGGCGCTCGTCGAACACCTGGTAATTGGGCAGGTGCTGCTTGGCGTAGGTGTACAGCGTCTGGCCGTGGCGCAGCACCGTGGCGGCATTGAACAGCTGGGCCACAGACACGCTGCGCCCGCGCGCACCGGCCTGCTGGCGCACGGGATGACCCACCACCAGCGTGAGGCCATTGAGGGAAGCCGTTTCAGCGGCGATGGCCTTCAGGGCATCATCGCAGGCATCGAGAAAAGCAGGACGCAGGAACAGGTCCTCCGCCGCATAGCCGCAAAGGGCCAGCTCGGGGGTGACCAGCAACTGCGCACCCTGGGCATGGGCTTCGTGGGCAGCGGCAACGATGCGGCGCACGTTGCCAGCGAGGTCGCCCACCACAAAGTTGAGCTGGGCCAGACAAATTTTGAACGTCATGTTTCAATCCACGCCCCTTGGAGGGCGAATTTTGAGGAGGATGACCCCTGTCAGAAATCACTTCTGCCTCAGCGAACAGTGAGGCATCAAGCCAGCTTCCGGGTCGGATGGAGTCGCCACCGGCGGCGCATGCGCCGCTTGCGTGGACACAAAACGATTATGTCATCCGGGTTTTCAGCCATCCTGCCGAGGTGGAATCCCGGCACTGGCAGGCCCTGCTGGCCGCCGAAGCTGCCCAGGGGCGCGATGCCCGCCCGTTTGCCACCCCCACCTACTGGGCGGCCCTGCAAGACAGCGGCAGCGCCATTGCCGGTACAGGCTGGCAACTGCAACTGGTAACGGTGTGGTCTGCTGCGGCCACCCATCCGGCCAGTGGGGACACGCTGCTGGCGGCCTGCCCGCTCTACGTCAAGGCCCATTCCTACGGCGAGTATGTGTTCGACTGGGCCTGGGCAGAGGCCTACGCACGCCACGGGCTGGCCTACTACCCCAAGGCGGTGGTGGCCGTGCCCTTCACGCCCGTGCCCGGCCCCAGACTGCTGGCCACCGATGCCACCGCCCGCGCCGGGCTGCTGCAAGCCGTGCTGATCCTGTGCCGCCAGCAGCAGCTGTCCTCGCTGCACCTGCTGTTTGCCGACAAGCAGGATCTGGCCGCCGCGCAGATGGCCGGGCTGATGCTCAGACACACGGTGCAGTTCCACTGGCACAACCGCCCTGCCAGCCACGCCCAGGGCCCGTATGCCGACATGGACGATTTTCTGGCCAGCCTGACCCAGGACAAGCGCAAGAAAATCCGGCAGGAACGGCGCAAGGTGGCCGAGGCAGGCATCCGCTTCCGAACGCTGGCCGGGGCAGACATCACACCCGCAGACTGGGATTTTTTCTATGCCTGCTACGAGCGCACCTACCTGGAGCACGGCAACGCGCCCTACCTGACGCGCAGCTTCTTCCACCAGCTGGCACAGACCCAGGCTGCGCACTGGTTGATGTTCGTCGCCCACAGAGCCGATGCCCAACCGATTGCATCCAGTTTGATCGCTGTCAGTGCTTTCCCTGAAAGCACAGATAACCAAAATTCCCATCCAAACTTTCCCCTGGTGGCCTTTGGCCGCTACTGGGGTGCCGTGGAACGGGTGGACTGCCTGCACTTTGAAGCCTGCTACTACCAGCCAATTGCATGGTGCATTGAGCACGGCTACCACCGCTTTGAAGGTGGGGCCCAGGGTGAACACAAGATGGCCAGGGCCTTGCTGCCGGTGCGCACCAGCAGCGCACACTGGCTGGCCCACCCGGCCTTTGCCGAAGCCATTGACCGCTACCTGCAACGGGAGCATGCGGGCATGGATGACTACCTGGCTGAGCTGGAGTCTCGCTCGCCGCTGCG
>CALMMY010000100.1 GCA_937868695.1 uncultured Comamonadaceae bacterium | reverse complement strand
TGGTGGACGATGCGCGCTGGGAGTCTTTCAGCCGCAAACGCGATGCGGTTTCACGTGAAACAGAGCGCCTCAAAGCCACCTGGGTGAACCCGCGCAACCTGCCTGCGGCCGAGTCGGAGCGGGTGCTGGGCAAGAGCATCGAGCATGAGTACAACCTGTTCGAGCTGCTGCGCCGCCCCGACGTGAACTACGCCAACCTGATGTCGATGGACGGCGGCAAGTACGCTTCGGCCGACGTTTCACGTGAAACGTTGGGAGAGCTGAGCGTGCCCGTGGTGGAGCAGGTGGAGATTGCTGCCAAGTACTCGGGCTACATCGACCGGCAAAAAGGCGAGGTGGAGCGCGCCGCACATTTCGAAAAACTGCGCCTGCCCCCAGACCTGGACTACATGCAGGTGACGGCTCTGAGCATAGAGGCACGCCAGGTGCTCAGCCGCCACCGGCCCGAAACCCTGGGCCATGCCTCGCGCATCACGGGCATTACGCCGGCAGCGATCTCGTTGCTGATGGTGCATTTGAAGAAGGGCGGGTTCAAGGAGTTTGCGGTGGCCCCGGCTTTGCCTGCCACGGCCGAAGGGCAGGTGGTGGCATGACGACAGCAGCGGTCCACAACGACGCACTGCGCAAGCAGCTGCAGGCGGGTGCAGACGCCCTGGCCCTGGGTCTGACCGAGGCACAAATCACCCAGTTGCTCGAGTTTCTGTCCCTGCTGCAAAAGTGGAACAAGGTCTACAACCTCACGGCCGTGCGGGACCCGCAGGAGATGCTCACCCACCACTTGCTCGACAGCCTTGCAGCGGTGGGGCCGCTGCGCCGCCATGTGGCTGCGCAGGCGGGCGAGGGCGGGGGGGCGGTGCGCCTGCTTGACGTAGGCTCGGGCGGTGGATTGCCTGGCGTGGTGTTTGCCATCTGCTGCCCGGATGTTGACGTGAGCTGTGTCGATACCGTGGGCAAGAAGGCTGCATTCATCCAGCAGGCGGCGGTGGCGCTGAAACTGCGCAACCTGCATGGCGTGCACGCGCGGGTCGAGACCCTCACGACGCCGTTTGACATCATCAGCTGCCGCGCCTTTGCCTCGTTGCCCGATTTTGTGACCTGGTCACAGAGTGCGCTGGCCATGCCGCACGGGGTCTGGCTGGCCATGAAAGGCAAGCACCCCGCAGACGAAATCGCCGCCTTGCCCGCCGAAGTGCAGGTGTTTCACGTGGAACAGCTCACCGTTCCGGGGCTGGATGCCGAGCGCTGCATTGTCTGGATGAAGCCCGCCTGACGGATCTTTTTGAGGCGAGGCAAGGGTGGTCGCGTAAACTCGGGCTCCGGTCCGCAGCGCTGCGCAGACCTTCCAGCCTTCCAGAGGAATCCCACATGTTCGGCATTGCAGACTACGGCGCCTTTGTCGCCGCCATTGTGTTGTTTCTGGCCATCCCGGGCCCCGGCAACCTGGCGCTCATCACCTCCACCAGCAAGGGCGGCGTGCGTGGCGGTCTGGCGGCCACGCTGGGTGTGATCGCGGGCGACCAGGTGCTGATGTGGGCGGCAGTGGCTGGTGTGGCGGCTTTGCTGGCCACCTACCCCACGGCTTTCCATGCCGTGCAGTGGCTGGGCGCTGCCTATCTGGCCTGGCTGGGCTTCAAGATGCTCACGGCCAAGCCGGGTGCCCAGCCCATCCTCAACATCCAGCCGCGCCATTATTTCAAGCAGGCCGCACTCATCACCTTGCTCAACCCCAAGGCCATCGTGTTTTACATGGCGTTCTTCCCGCTGTTTGTGGACCCGGCACGCCATCAGGGCATGCTCACCTTTGGCGTGATGGCCGCCACCATTGCCGCCCTGACCCTGGCCTACGGCCTCACCGTGGTGCTGCTTACGCACCACCTGGCCGAGCGCATGCGCGCCAACCCCCGCATTGCCCGCGTGCTTGAAAAAGTGGCCGGCGTCTTTTTGATCGGCTTTGGCATCAAGCTGGCCATCTCCAAATGAACCATCACATGACAACCAGGTACTCGAACGACCAGACCGGTTTTGCCGCCGGGCCGCCCCAAGGCAAAACGCGGCCCCCTCGGGGGGCAGGAAGTGACACGCAGTGCACGACCGTGGGGGCAACATTCTGATGGCCAAGATTTTTTGCGTTGCCAACCAGAAGGGTGGCGTTGGCAAGACCACCACCACCGTCAACCTGGCTGCGGGCCTGGCCAAGATTGGTCAGCGCGTGCTGATGGTCGACCTGGACCCGCAGGGCAATGCCACCATGGGCTCGGGCGTGGACAAGCGCAGCCTGGAGCTGACGGTGTACGACGTGCTGCTCGAATCTGCGTCGGTCAAAGAGGCAGCAGTGCTGTCCGACAAATGCGGCTACTGGGTGCTGGGCGCCAACCGCGAACTGGCCGGTGCCGAGGTGGAACTGGTGGCGCTGGAGCACCGCGAAAAGCGCCTCAAGGCCGCGCTGGCCGAGGTGGGGGGCGACTACGACTTTGTGCTCATCGACTGCCCTCCGTCCCTGTCGATGCTCACCCTCAACGGCCTGTGCAGCGCCCACGGCGTCATCGTGCCCATGCAGTGCGAGTACTTCGCGCTCGAAGGCCTGACCGATCTGGTCAACACCATCAAGCAGGTGCACGCCAACC
>CALMMY010000099.1 GCA_937868695.1 uncultured Comamonadaceae bacterium | reverse complement strand
TGGGCATGGCCGTGCTGATGCTGGCCTCCATGCTGGCCGGGCCGTTCGGCCTGGTACGCAGCCGCCTGCAACCGCGCCACCACCTCAAGGGCTGAAGGTGCCTGCCTGCGCCAGCCACAGCACGCACTCCATCCAACCGGCATGACCCGCCCGGTTACCACCGATTTGCCTCTTCACCCATCTGATCCGACAGGAGCACTTTCATGACCCACCAACCGCTGTTCTACCGTTCTCCACTGGCCACACTCACCGCCGCAGCCCTTGCGCTGGGCTGCCTCACTTCTGTTCAGGCCGCTGAACCAGCCATGCCGGTGGTGGCCAGCTTCAGCATCCTGGGCGATCTGGTCAGCCAAGTGGGCGGAGACAGGGTCAAGGTGGATGTGCTGGTGGGGCCAGGGGCCGATGCCCACGTCTTCCAGCCCAAGCCCGCACAGGCCAAAACCGTGGCCCAGGCCAAGGTGGTGTTCGTCAACGGGCTGGGGTTTGAAGGCTGGTTGCCACGCCTGCTCAAATCGGCCAACGTGAAAACCAAGCCCGTGGTCGTCAGTGCAGGCATCACGCCGCTCGACAGCCAGGAGGCCGAGCCAACGGGCAAACACGGGCATGGGCACGACCACCATGACGAGCAGGACCCGCACGCCTGGCAAAGCGTGGTCAACACCGTGCAGTACGTCAGCAACATTGCCCAGGGGCTGTGTGCCGCCGATGCAGCGGGCTGCGACAGCTACCGCAAAAACGCCGCCGCCTACACCGCCCAGCTCAACAAGCTGGACAGCGACATCCAGAGCGCCTGGGCCGCCATCCCGCCCGCACAGCGCAAGGTCATCACCAGCCACGATGCCTTTGGTTACTACGCCAGCGCCTACGGCGTGAAGTTTCTGGCCCCGCAGGGCGTGAGCACCGACAGCGAAGCCTCGGCCAAGGGCGTGAGCAAGCTGATCCGGCAGATCCGCGCAGAAAACATCCGCGCCCTGTTTGTGGAAACCATCTCCAACCCGCGCCTGATCGAGCAGATCGGCCGCGAAACCGGGGTGAAACCAGCTGGCGAGCTGTACTCCGACACCCTCTCCCCACCCGGCGGCCCCGCCACCACCTACCTGGACATGATGCGGCACAACACCCGGCTGCTGACCGGGGCCATCACCGGGGCTGCGGGCCGGTGAAACCTATTTGGCCAGCCGCTTGAACAGCTCCTCGAACTTCAGCACCTTGGGCCGGGCGACCAGGGCGCAGTAGCCCTGGTGGGGGTGGTGCTCGAAATAGTCCTGGTGGTAGTCCTCGGCGGGGGTGTAGTGCTGCAAAGGCTCCACCTCGGTCACCACCGGGCGACCCCAGGTGTTGGCGGTGTTCATGTCGGCAATGCGGGCCTGGGCTTCGGCCTGCTGCTCGGGCGTGGTGAAGTAGATGCCGCTGCGGTATTGCGTGCCCACGTCGTTGCCCTGGCGGTTGAGGGTGGTGGGGTCGTGGATGGCAAAAAACACGCTCAGCAGATCGGCCATACTGACCTGTTGCGGGTCGTACACCAGTTTGACCACCTCGTTGTAGCCCGTGTCCCCGGTGCACACCTGCTCGTAGGTGGGGCGGGGAAAACGGTCGGCATGGCCGTTGGCGTAGCCGGATTCCACATCCAGCACGCCGCGCACGCGCACGAACACGGCCTCGGTACACCAGAAGCAGCCACCGCCGAGCACCAGGGTTTGGGAATTTGCAGAAGAGGTCATGGTCAACACCATCCAAATGAAAAGGTCACAGGTTCGTCATGGGTGCGCAAAGCACGCCTGATGATGCACCCCAGACGGGTATCGCGTCATCAACCACATGATCGACCTGGAAACCGGGTACACCTACGAAAGAACGTCAGGCGGCACTTTGGCCTTGGACGGCAAACGCAGGTGCAAGGCGGCCTGGGCCAGCACGTTAGCCGACACGGGTGCGGTGACAAACACAAACAGTGTGATCAACAGCTCGGTGATGCCCGGCTGGCCCTGGGCCAAGCCCACCAGCATGGAGGCCAGCAGCACCCCGCCCACGCCCAGCGTGGAGGCTTTGGTTGGCGCATGCAGGCGCATGTAAAAGTCGGGCAGGCGCACCAGTCCGATGGCCCCCACCAGCAGAAAGACCGAGGCCACCAGCACCAGCGCAGCGGCCAGCCACTCCATCCACACAGTCAGCGAAATGCCCATGCTGTCTCCTCCTTCACTCCACCACATCACCACGGCCGATGTAGCGACCCAATGCCACGGTGGACACAAAGCCCAGCATGGCCACCAGCAGCGCGGCCTCAAACCACAGGCGGTTGCCCCACAACATGCCCAGCATGACGATGAGGGCCACGGCATTCAGATAAAGCGTGTCGAGCGCCAGCACCCGGTCGGCCACAGACGGCCCCCTGAACAGGCGCACGGCACACAGGGCCATGCCCAGCGCCACGGCACCCACACCCAGCATCAACGCTCCTTCAAGCACGCCCATCATCACCACTCCTTTGCGGGTTGACACCGAACACCGCCATCAGCGGCGCTTCGTAGCGGGTTTTCATGTCGGCCACCATTGCGGGCCCGTCATCGGCATTGAGTGCATGCACCCAGATGCAGCGGGCCACCTCGTCCACCACACACGACACCGTGCCCGGCGTGGTGGTGATGATGGTGGCGAACAGCGCGTTCACCTGGGCGTGGTCGCAGGCCAGGGGCACCCGCAACCACATGGGCTGCATGCGTGCCAGCGGGCCCAGCACCAGCCGGGCCACCACCAGGTTGGACACCAGAATGTCCCACAGCACCACCGCCGTCAGCCGCAGGGCCGCACCCCAGTTGACCGGGTCAGCCGGGGGCAGAAAGGGCGACACCATGCGGGGAACGATCAGCCCGATCAGCACCGCCGACAGCAGGTGTACCGGCTCCACACTGCGCGCCAGCGCCAGCCAGGCCAATGCGAGCAAAGCAGACAGCACGGGCCGGTTCATGGCCGCACCTCTTTGGGCTGTTCTGCGCCGCGTGCGCCGTCGTAAGGGCGCGTGCTCTGGGAGGGGGTTCCGGCTGGCAGCCCCAGCACGGCCTGCGCATAGGCTGCGGTGTCGGCCAGCTGGGCAGCGGTGGCCTGGGCGTAGCGCATGAGGGGCGAGGCCCACACGGCAATGGCCAACGTCAGCCCCATGAGCGCCCCCACCGCAGACAACCCTTTGAAACTGGAGCCCGCGCCAGGATCGGCCTGCGCTGGCTCGGGGCTGAGGTGCCAGAACACCACCACACCGGCCCGCGCCAGCCCCACGATGGCCGCAAAGCCCACGCACAACACCACCGTCCAGACCCACGGCTGGGCAGGCAGGCCCGAGGCCGCCTCCAGCACCATCAGCTTGCCCAGGAAACCAGGCAGGGGCGGCAGCCCAGCCGCCGATGCGGCACCAAACAACAGCATCAGCCCCAGCAGCATGGGCTCGCGCACGGACACGGCGGGGGTGAGCCTGTCGGCAGCGGCTCCGCGCTGTGCGGCAACCAGCTCCACAAGCAAAAACAGCGCGGCAATCACCACCGTGCTGTGCAGCATGTAATAAATGGCCGCCGCCACGCCTGCGGGCGTGAACAGGCCCACCGACACCAGGATGGTGCCCACCGATGACACCGTGAGGTAGGCCAGCATGCGCCCCAGGCTGTGGGCGGCCAACGCCCCCATCACGCCCAGCACGGCGGTGGCCAGCGCCAGGGGCAGCAACCAGGGCTCGGCCACCCGTGCGGCCTCGCCCGCACCCACGCCAAAAATGGTGCCATGTACCCGAACAATGGCGTACACCCCCACCTTGGTCATGAGGGCAAACAAGGCCGCCACCGGCGCACTGGCCGCTGCGTAGGTGGCGGGCAACCAGGCATGCAGCGGCAACAGCGCCGCTTTCAGCCCGAACACCACCAGCAGCAACAGCGCCCCCGAGCGGGCCAGTACGGCAGAGTCTCCGCTCAAACCGGCCACACGCAAGGCCATGTCAGCCATGTTCAGCGTGCCCGTGGCGGCATACAGCAGGGCCAGCCCGATCAGAAACAGCGCCGATGCAGACAGGTTCAGCACCACGTAATGCACACCCACACGAAACCGCTCGCGCCCCTGGCCATGCAGCAGCAGCACGTAGGAAGCAATCAGCAGCACCTCGAAAAACACAAACAGGTTGAAGAGGTCGCCCGTGAGGAACGCGCCGCACAGGCCCATGAGCTGGAACTGGAACAAGGCATGGAAATGCCGTCCGCGTGCATCCCACCC
>CALMMY010000098.1 GCA_937868695.1 uncultured Comamonadaceae bacterium | reverse complement strand
GGCGGGGTGAACTGGCTGATGCCGTGGCCCAGGTTGAAGATGTGGGTGGGGCCGGAGGTGGCGCGGTCGGTGTGGGGCAGGCCAAAGCTCTCCAGCACACGCACGGCTTCGGCCTGGATCTGCTCGGGGCTGGCAAACAGCACATTGGGGTCGAGGTTGCCTTGCAGCGCCTTGCCGGGGCCGCCCACGTCGCCGCCCACGGCCCGGCGGGCCTTGCTCAGGTTGACCGTCCAGTCCACGCCCAGCACTTCGCAGGGCAGTTGCTTCATTTCATCCAGCCACAGCCCGCCGCCCTTGGTGAACACGATGCGGGGGATGGTGGCTCCGTTGTGCTCGGTTTTGAGTTGGTCGAGCACGCGGCGGGTGTAGGCCATGCTGAAGGTCTGGAAGTTGCCATCGGCCAGCACGCCGCCCCAGCTGTCGAACACCATCACGGCTTGGGCTCCGGCTTCGATCTGGGTGTTGAGGTACAGGGCCACGGCATCGGCATTGGTGGCCAGGATGCGGTGCATCAGGTCGGGGCGGCTGTACATCAGGCTTTTGACGGCGCGGTAGTCGTCGGAGCCACCGCCTTCGACCATGTAGCAGGCCAGCGTCCAGGGGCTGCCCGAAAAGCCGATCAGGGGCACACGCCCGTTGAGTGCCTTGCGGATGCTGGTGACGGCATCGAACACGTAGCGCAGCTTGTCCATGTCGGGCACGGCCAGGGCATCGACGGCGGCTTCATCGCGCACTTTGTGGGCAAACTTGGGGCCTTCCCCCAACGCAAAGCTCAGGCCCAGGCCCATCGCGTCGGGCACGGTGAGGATGTCGCTAAACAGGATAGCGGCATCCAGGGGAAAGCGTTCCAGCGGTTGCAGGGTCACTTCGGTGGCGTAGTCCAAGTTGGTGGCCAGGCCCATGAAACTGCCGGCCTTGGCGCGGGTGGCGCGGTATTCGGGCAGGTAGCGCCCTGCCTGGCGCATCAGCCACAGGGGGGTGTGTTCGGTGGCCTGGCGCAGGCAGGCGCGTAAAAAGGTGTCGTTTTGCAGGGGGGCGAAGCTCATCGGGAAAATCCGTTGTGGGAGTGAGACGTGAAAAATGCGGAGCGCACGGCGTTGTGGCCGGATTATCCCCAGCGCAGCTTGGTGGTGGCTGTCGGCTGGCCGTATACATCGGCCCTGTGAACCGTTCAGAGACCGGCGAGCGCGGTGCGGACTTCGTTCACCGTCAGCACCTCGGTCAGCACAACGGGGGGCTGGCCGGGGGCGTAAAGCGCATACACCGGCACGCCGTTGCGCCCCAAGGCTTGCAGGGCCTGGGTGACGGCGGGATCGCGCCGCGTCCAGTCGGCGCGCAGCAGGGCCACGTTGCGTTGCGCCATGTCGGCCAGTACATCGGGGTGGGCCAGGGTGGTGCGCTTGTTGTACTGGCAGGTGACGCACCAGGCAGCGGTGAAGTCGATGAACACGGGCCGCCCCTGGGCTTGCAGATCGGCCTGTCGCTCGGGGCTCCAGGCTTGCCAGGTGGCTTGATCTGTGTGGGCGGCCGATGTGTTGGCCGCGCTGGTTTCGGTGGACGGTGGCAGCATGCGGGTCACGTTGGGGCCAATGATCCACAGCAGCCAGACCAACGTGGCCAGCGCCAGGCCTGCCAGCACCCTGCGGCTGCGGCCTTGCAAGCCCAGCGCCCACACCAGCCAGGCCAGTGCCACCAGCAGCATCAGCAGCGAAGCCGCGCCATCCACGCCGCTTTGCTGGCCCAGCACCCACAGCAGCCACACGACCGTGGCCCACATGGGAAACGCCAGCAGCTGGCGCAGCGTCAGCATCCATGCCCCAGGCCGTGGCAGCGCACGGGCCACAGCGGGTACCCAGCTGGCCAACAGATAGGGCAGGGCCATGCCCAGGCCCAGGGTGGCGAACACGGCCATCGCCTGCACGGTGGGCAGGCCAATGGCCAGGCCCAGCGACGCGCCCATGAACGGTGCGGTGCAGGGCGAGGCGATGGCCGTGGCCAGCACCCCTGTCAGCAGGGCATCGGCCACCGGATGCCGGGCTTGCAGCGTGGCCACCGCGCTGGGCAGCACATGACCAAATTCAAACATTCCGGCCAGGTTGAGCGCAATGAGCGTGAACAGCGTGGCCAATGCGGCCACCACCGCCGGGTTTTGCAGCTGGAAGCCCCAGCCCAGTTGCTCGCCCGCTGAGCGCAAGGCCAGCAGCAGCCCGCCAAGCGCCAGAAACGACACCACCACCCCAACTGTGTAAGCCAGACCGGCGAGGCGGTGGGCACGTGGGTTGTCGGCATGCTGTGCAAACGCCAGCACCTTGATGGCCAGTACCGGAAACACGCAGGGCATGAGGTTCAGGATCAATCCGCCGATCAACGCTCCCAGCAGGGCACCCACCAGTCCCAGGCTGGAGCCTGTGTTCGTGGTGGTGGCCGTGGTTGGGGTCACGTCCGTGGCTGCTCGCCGGGCGTTGTTGTCCAGCGCGGCTTGCAGTGCATCGCTGACACCCGCATTGGCCGGTGTCTGTGCCGCTGGCCAGGTGCCACTGACCGGGCCTTGCCACGCCCGCCCGGCGGGGGCAGCCTGTCCATGTGGAAGCTGACCGGGGGCCAGCACAGCTGCCAGGATGGACGGGGATTCTGTACGCAATGGGCTCAGCGGAATGCGCGCAGACCAGCTGTTGCCTGCCCAGGTTTGCTGCCAGGCGGCACCGGGCTCGGTCAGGCCTGGGGTTTCAGGGAAAAACTCCAGCACTTGGCCGCGCCACTCGGCGGGCGGCTGTGGCCAGGTCAGGCTGAGAAATTGACCTTCAACGCGGGTGGTCAGACCGCTCTCATCTATATGAATAGGGAGCCGTGATTGGGCAGCTTCAAAAGCCAGGCCGTGCAATGCCAGGCTTTGGCCGCTGCGCACGGTCAGGCTGAACCGGCCTTCTTCGGGAATGCACTCCTTGCGACAGACCAGCCAGGATGCCTGGAGCCCGATGCTGAGCGAGCTGGCCGTGAAATCCGGTGTGATGGTCAGGGGGACGGCCAGCAGTACGGTGCCGTCATAGCCGTGGTTGGCCAAGGCTTCGAGCGGGAATTTTTTCGGGGTGGGCCAGAGAATGTCGCCCGCCACCACGCCGGGCGGCAGTGTCCATTCCAGCTGGGTGGGCAGGCCGGAATCGCCGGGGTTTTTCCAGTAGGTGTGCCAGTCGGGTGCGTGTTTGAGTTGCAGACCCGCCCACATGGGTTGGCCTGGGGCCACGCCTTGCGGCGCGTGGATCAGCAGTTCTGCGGTGACCTGTTCGCTGCGCACCGTGGTTTGGGTCAGCAGGTTCTGGGCCCAGGCTGTGTGCATGCACAGGCACCAGGCCAGCAAGATCCACAAAAGGTGGTGCATGCAAAATGAGCTTTGCGGGCGCGGCATCTCGGATTGGTTCAACATGCTGCGCAATATACCGTCAGTGGTCTGCATGGAGCAGGGACGTGATAACTGCATTGCAGGCATGGGCATTGCATGCGAAATTACAACATGGGCAAGCACTGGTTCACATCAGCATGCAAATACACAGTCGGATGTTATAAACAGACGGTTTTCAGCTAGATTTATTCTCACAATAGCTGTTCAGTTCACTAACTAAACCATGACTCTTTCATCCGCGCCCGCCATGCCCGACATCCTTGACTTGCTCCAGCATCTGGCTCTGGAGCGTATTTCATCGCAGTGGTCCGGGTTTCTCGGGGTGTTGTCCGAAGAGTTGCAGGCACAGTTGTCGGAGTCTGAGTACCGTGCTTTGCTGGTGCGCCTGGGTGGGCGGTTTGCCCAGTCGTTTGAATTGCCGGCTTGCGCATCGCTGGGTGACTTGCAAGATGCTGCCAACAAAGTGTGGTCGCAGTTTCAGTGGGGCTACACGGTGTTTTCAGATGCGGGTATGCAGCTTCAGATCAGTCACCATGCCTGTCCGTTGCCAGCTGCTCTGCAAGTGGATGCCGAATTGGCCGGTGGATTCATGGAGGGGGTGTACGCAGCCTGGCTGCTGGCCGCCGGCTCCCCACCGGAGCTGGTGCTAACCCAGCAGCCCGGCAGCGGACAACCCATGCAAATGTCATTCAAGCTGGCCGCCCAATGAGTGGCCTGACAGCCGACTCAATTTGATCTTTCCAAAAAAAATATGTCCAAATCTGAAGATGTTCAGACCCTCTTTCGCCGATTTGGCGGAAATGCCTCCACCTATCAGGAGGTGGTGTCCCGTGATCAGGTGACACAGGCCGAAAGCAAGTGGCCCATTCTGGGGTTGATCAACCCGGCCGCCAATCAGGAAGCCCCCTCGGTGCGCCGTCCAGACCTTGCACTTGGCACGCAGCACAACATGCGGCAGCCGGGGGCATCTCCCGCGAGTGCGTTGGCTCAAGCCGCCTTGTCGGCTGATGCTGTGCCGAGCAGTCCTGTTGCACCGGATGCGTCTGCTGGTATGTTCGCGGGCTTGACTCCATCCAGGTCTGCCCAGTCCCATGCCGCGACCAAGTCGGATCTCCAGGTGCAAGCCGCTGCCAATGCGGACGCGCGGTCGCACTCGCACGACAGCCAGCTGGCTTCCCCGGCTGTCGGTGCTGCTGCTGTGGTTGACAACGGTTCGACCCAAGGTGGGTTGTTCAATCGCTTCAAGGCTGTCATTCTGCCTGTTGCAGTCAAACGATCGCCCGCAGCCGAACCAGTTGCGCCGGTTGTATCAGCTGGTAGCGATGGCGGCTCTGCATCAGCCGCAGTCGCAGCTGGGGAAACGGCGTTTACGCTCCCTTCGCCGCCTATTTCAACCGATTCCCACGTGGGAGGGGGCATGTTTGCGTCTATGGTGCCCGAGCCTTCACCCGACTTGTCTGGTGCGTTTGGTCGAGCTCCCATTCGGGGTGAGCACCTTCCCCGAATGGAGAGCCGTGAGCCCAAGGTGGTGCCGGGCAGTGAGTTGCAGGCACTGTTTGGACGGATGCTGCCCCCACCACCGGCCCCTGTGACCAAGAAGCAACCAAAATCTTCCAAGAAGGCGGTTAAGTGGTAGTTTTTTCTGTGGTTTCAGCCAAAGGTGGTGTGGGTAAAACTACCATCACTGCCAACATGGCCATGGCTTTGGCCGGTGGCCGGAATGTGGTGGCAGTTGATCTGGATCCGCAAAATGCTTTGCGTTTGCATTTGGGGGTTCCCGTCGAAGAAATTGATGGCATTGGCCGGGCAACCCTGGAAGCCCGTTCCTGGAAGACCTGCTTGTTTCGCGGGGGGGCTGGCCCCTACGCTCTTCCCTATGGCAATCTGAATGAGCACGACCGCGATGCTTTTGAGGTTCACCTGTCTTCCCATCCCGATTGGCTGGCAGACGGCTTGAATGGCCTTGACCTGGGGGGGGAGGATCTGGTGGTGATCGACACCCCGCCAGGGCCATCTCTCTACCAGCAACAGGCGTTGAGGCTGGCGCACTTCGTGCTGGTGGTCATTCATGGCGATCCGGCTTCCTACGCCACGCTGCCAGCAATGGAGTCGGTGCTCAACAAGTACTGCACAGGCCGTCCTGGCTTCTTCGGCTCAGCCTATCTGCTCAACAATCTGCCATCAGGCAGTCCATTGGCCAGGGATGTGGTGCGGGTGGTTCGATCCGACTTGGGGGCGCGTCTGGTGCCCACGGTGATACACCAGGATGAGTCTGTCAAAGAAGCCTTGGCATTCGATCAACTGGTGTTGCAGTACGCTCCCCACAGTGAAGCGACCCGCGACTTGTCCCAGGCTGCGGCCTGGCTGAGCAAAAAACTCGCGCCTGTCTTCAAGGCGCAGAAGGCTGTCCAGAAATGAGCGTCCGCCGTATCCGGTATGCCCGCCTCCAAATGAGTCTGATTGGCCGCAGGTCTGCCTACAAGCTCGCTGTGCGGACGGTGAAGATGCTGGCCGGGTGGCATGGTTGGGAGAGTCCGCTTGTGCGCTGGGGTGTTTTGGCTGTGATGCTGCCCATCGTCTGGCTGATTCTCAGTACGCCGTTGTCGGATGGTCATCAACTTGGTTTTGGCCTCGCCTGCTTTCTGAGTGCCATGTTTCTGCGCCGCATGCCGGGCCGCTATGTGACGCAGATACTCATCATTCTGTCGCTGGTTGCCTCCACGCGTTACATGTACTGGCGCATCACCGAGACCATGACGTTTGACTCGTGGAGCAACGCATTTTTCGGTTCAGGTTTGTTCATGGCCGAGCTGTATGCCTGGCTGGTTCTGGTGTTGGGGTACATTCAGACGGCTTGGCCGCTAGAACGAAAACCGGTTCCTTTGCCAGACAATGTGGACGATTGGCCCACAGTCGATGTGCTGATTCCTTCCTACAACGAGCCGTTGTCCGTGGTGCGCAACACGGTGTTTGCAGCTTTGGCCATTGACTGGCCCAAAGACAAAATCAAAATTTACATTCTGGACGATGGACGCCGAGAGGAGTTCCGGCTGTTCGCTGAAGAAGCGGGTGTGATTCACGTCACCCGCAACGACAACAAGCATGCCAAGGCGGGCAACATCAATGCCGCGCTCAAGAACATGACGGGCGACTATGTGGCCATTTTTGATTGCGACCACATGCCCACGCGCACCTTTTTGCAGATTGCAATGGGCTGGTTTTTGCGTGATCCCAAGCTGGCCATGCTGCAAACACCGCACCATTTTTTCTCGCCCGATCCCTTTGAAAAAAACCTGGGAACCTTCAAGGCTGTGCCCAACGAAGGTGAGCTGTTCTACGGTCTGGTGCAAGACGGCAACGATTTGTGGAACGCCACATTTTTTTGCGGCTCCTGCGCGATCCTCAAGCGCAGTGTTTTGCTGGAGGTCGGGGGCATCGCCGTTGAAACCGTGACCGAAGATGCGCACACCGCACTCAAGATGCACCGTTTGGGCTACAGCACGGCCTACTTGGCCATTCCCCAGGCTGCCGGGTTTGCCACAGAGTCGCTGGGCGGTCACGTGGGGCAACGCATCCGTTGGGCTCGGGGCATGGCTCAGATTTTTCGGGTGGACAACCCCTTTCTGGGCAAGGGGCTCAAGCTGACGCAGCGTCTGTGCTACGCCAATGCCATGCTGCATTTTTTCTACGGCCTGCCCCGGTTGGTGTTTCTCACGGCTCCACTGGCTTACCTGGTGTTTGATTCACAAGTGATTCAGGCCAGTGCTACCACCATTGCGCTCTACGCATTGCCGCACTTGTTGCACGCCAACTTGACCAACTCCCGCATGCAGGGGGAGTTCAGGCATTCATTCTGGGCCGAGGTGTACGAGTCGGTGCTGGCTTGGTACATCCTGCGTCCCACCTTGGTGGCGGTGATCAACCCCAAACTCGGTAAATTCAACGTGACCGACAAAGGCGGGTTGAACATGAAAGAGTATTTTGATTGGGACATTGCCCAGCCGTATCTGGCACTCATGAGTTTGAGCTTGTTGGGGTTGGTTGCAGGTATTTTTCGCTACATCTGGGTGCCGAATACAGATGGGGATACGGTTGCACTCAATCTGGCCTGGACGATCTACAACATCATGATGTTGGGGGCCAGCATAGCGGTAGCCAATGAGGCCAGACAGGTGCGTACATCGCATCGTGTCACCATGAAACTGCCCGCAACTTTACGCACCCGGTCTGGCCGGAACTTCATCTGCACCACCACCGATTATTCGGATGGCGGTGTCGGATTGACGTTTCCTGGCCCTGTTGATTTGGAGATGGGAGAGGCTGTTCGACTGGCCTTGTTCCGGGGTGATGAGGAATATGAGTTCGATGCCACCATCACAATGGCCCGGAGTGACCGGGTGGGCTTGAAATTTGAGGCCATGAACACCCAGAAGGCCATTGATCTGGTTCAGTGTACGTTTGCGCGGGCCGACACTTGGGTGATGTGGGGTGACAAGCGCAAGCCAGACAAGCCCCTGACTTCATTGAAGGAAATTTTGTTTCTTGGGTTTGCTGGATTGGCTATTCTCGGCAAGTCCACGTGGGAAAGTGCAAGAGCGAAATTCGCGGTCAAGTTGGCCGCTATGCGCACGGCTTCCGAAACAGAGTCCCCTGCCAAGTAGGCTGCTATGTCGGCCAGTGCGTTGAGATTTGAGGAAAAACACATGTTCAAACACAAACTGCTGACCGCAGTGATGGCGGGTGCGGCGCTTCTGAGTGTGGTGATGGCCCCTCCGGATGCCTGGGCCCAGAATCGGAAGACCAAGGCCACGGTGGGCGAGGTGCTTGAAACCACACCCACCCCCCTGTTTTCACCCAATTTTCCAGGGGTGGCACTGCGCAGTTACAGCTTTACATTCAATCAGCTGGGTGTGTCGAATCCATTCCAGCTGCGTGGGGTCGATCCCATTTATTCGATTCCCTTCAGTATCCCGGCTGACGAGGTGGTGACCGCACTCAAGCTGAAGCTGGATTTCACCTATTCACCCTCGCTGCTGAGCCAGTTGTCGCACCTCAAGGTGATGCTCAACGGCGAAGTTGCACAGACCATAGCCCTGCCCAAAGAGCAGGCAGGCAGTGCGCTGATCCGTGAGGTGTCGATTGACCCCAGGCTGGTCTCGGATTTCAACCGCTTGAGTCTGCAATTCATCGGGCACTACACGCTGGATTGCGAAGATCCCTTTCATTCCAGCCTGTGGCTGAATGTCAGCAACCTGAGTTCGCTGCAATTCACCGTCACACCGCTGGCAGTGGTGAATGACCTGGCTCTGCTGCCGGTACCGTTTTTTGACCGACGCGATGGCCGCAGGCTGGAGCGACCTTTTGTTTTCGGGGGCACACCCTCGGTCGGCACCCTGGAGGCGGCAGGCATCGTGGCCTCCTGGTTTGGTGACATGGCCAGTTACCGGGGGGCGTGGTTTCCAGCGCACCTGAACAAACTGCCCAATGACAACGTGGTGGTGTTCGCCACAGCCGATGACCGGCCACAGGCTGCGATGAACATTCCGCCCATCAGTGGTCCATCCATCACGGTCGCGCCCCATCCGGCCGATGAGCGGTTCAAAATTCTCTATATCCTGGGGCGCGATGCCGCCGAATTGCGCACAGCCGCTACCGCGTTGGCGCTGGGGCGCATTGCTTTGGCCGGCCAAACCGTCACGGTCGGCAAGCTCGAAGACCTGAAAAAGCGCAAGCCCTACGATGCGCCCCGTTGGGTTCCGTCGGATCGCCCGGTCAAGTTTGGTGAGCTGGCCACCATTGAAGACTTGAACGTGCGTGGCCTCACGCCCGATCTGGTGCGCATCAATCTCACCACTCCACCCGACCTGTTTGCCTGGCGCTCGGCGGGTGCGCCGTTCGACCTCAAGTTTCGCTACACCCCGCGCCCCAAGCAGGACAAGTCCAACCTGAACGTTCTGGTCAATCAGAACTACATCACGTCGTTCCCGTTGCTGGCCTACCCCGGTGCCGCCGCCCCCGATTCAACCTTGTCGCACTGGCTGGCCAAACTGGGGCCGGACGACATGTTCCCGGTTCAGGAAAAGTTTCACCTTCCTGTCAATCAGCTGCGTGCCCGCAGCCAGATGCAGTTTCACTTCAGCTTTGACTATCCCAAAGAAGGCTCTTGTCGCGATGTGGTGCTCGACAACGTGAGAGGTGCCATCGATCCCGACTCCGAGCTGGACATCAGCAAGTTTCCGCATTACCTGAAGATGCCCAACCTCAGTGCGTTTGCCAATACCGGGTTCCCTTTTACCCGCATGGCCGATCTGTCAGAGACCGCCGTGGTCATGCCCGACAACTACACAGCAGGCGATATCGGCACATACCTGACCTTGATGGGGCGCATGGGTGAGTCCACCGGGTTGCCCGTGTACGGTGTGTCAGTGACCCGCTCGGCCGATGTCAAACAGCATGCGGACAAGGATATTTTGCTGGTTGGCGGACCGGGCAACCAGCCCTTGTTGCGTGACTGGGCGGGCGACATGCCCTTTTCTGCCGATGGGGCGTTCCGGATGTTTTCCCTGTCAGACTGGCAGCACAAGCTCATGCCCTGGTACGACGCACCCAAGCGCAATGAAGCCCCTGTGGCCAATCTGACGGCACAGACACTGGCCAAAGATGCGGTTCTGTTCGGTTTCGAGTCACCTCTGAAAAGTGGCCGCAGCGTGGTGGCATTGACCGCCGACCGCACCTCCGGGCAGGCCGATGTGCTCAATGCCCTGATGGATGCCGATGTGGTGGCCAAAATTCAGGGCGGGGTGTCGGTTGTCAGGGGCAAGGACGTGGAAGCCTACGAGGTGGACAACGGCTACTATGTGGGCAGTCTGCCTCCGTTGATGGCGATCCGGTGGGGGCTGGCAAACCAGTCGTGGATTGCATCGCTGTTGATTGTGCTGGTCGCCACCATGCTCGCTGGCGTGCTCTACACCGTGCTGCGCCGACAGGCCCAACGTCGTATCACCGGAAAATGAGTTGGTCACAGGTCTTGAGGCGAAGTGGACCCTGATTCAGCACACTTGGTGCCGACAACCACAAGATGCTGGATCGCCTCTATCTTGATGATCAACGTACCGCTTGGTGCGCTTGCCGATGGGCAACGCATTGATCCGCTTGACTGAGGTTTCGTTTGCTGTTTCTGGTTGCGCTCGCCGGGCCGATTGCAGGGCAGTCAGACTGGCTGCATGCGCACATGCCTGCATGGGCGGATTTTTTTCGGTGCATACTTCAGCTCATGTGGTTGAATTTTCTTTTGCCTTGTGCATCGACCTCATCGCAATTTCGCTTGCTGGGGTGTTTTTTTATATATTCATTGCATCAGGCAAGTGTGTGATCTGCGAGAAACTCAAAGTTTTGCGCGTTTTTTCTAAAGTAAGCTGAATCGACATGAACCACTTGTTTCATCTCCGCAAAGCTCATCGGTCCAAGCTGTGGGTCGAGCTGTCTGTTGTGTCGATGGCGTTAGTCATGGTTGTCTCGAACCCAGTGTGGGCCGATGACTCACTGGGTGTCAAAACACTCAAAGAACAGGCCAAGTTCTGGGAGTCAAAAGGGCGCATGGATCTGGCTGTATCAGCTTGGAAGCGGTTGCTGCAGTTGGATCCCCGAAACTCAGAAGCCTTGGCAGGCATTGCGCAGTTTGAGGTGGAAAACAACCGACCCGATGCTGCGCGCGCGATCACAGATGAATTGAAAAAACAGCCAGATGTCAATCGTGATGCCATCCGGCGAATTGAGAACGCGTCTGCTCAGAAATCACTCAATGCCAAGCAACTTGATCAGGCCCGTGCTGCTGCCCGCGCTGGCAAAATAGACGAGGCCGCCAGCCTCTATCGCCAGTTGCTTGAAGGGCACCCATTGACCGGTTCGGTTGCCTTGGAGTTTTACCAGGTCTTGGGGGGGAGCCCCAACGGTTGGGATGAGGCGCGAAAAGGGCTGGAGCGCCTCCATGCCGATGAGCCTGGTAACCACACTGTTGCTCTGGCTTATGCGCAGCATCTGACCTACCGTTCAGCTACACGACGTGAAGGCATTCGTTTGTTGGCTGACCTGGCGCGCAACCCGAAGGTTGCATCGTCTGCGCTCGATGCTTGGCAGCGGGCGCTGATGTGGCTGGAGGCCTCCCGCAGCGACTCCCCTTTGTTTCAGGCGTACTTGAATGTGCAGCCCAACAATACGACCATCCGGGCGCGGTTGGCCAGTTTGAATCAGGTGTCTGCGCCCCAGCCGCTGGATGCCCGTTCCATTGCTTTGCGCGATGGTTTCAACGCACTCAATGGCGGTGATGTCGATGATGCAGAAAAACGATTTGAGTCGCTGCTGCGCAATGAGCCCAAAAATCCAGACGCATTGGGCGGATTGGGTGTTGTTCGTTTGAAGCAGGAGCGATTTGCCGATGCGGAAAATCTGTTGAGTGCCGCATTGCGTATTAGCGGGACCAAGAAGTGGTCCGATGCTTTGAATACCTCGCGGTTTTGGTTAGCCATGCAGGATGGGCAGGCGAGACTGGAAGAGAAAAATCTTGATTCGGCCAAAGAAGCTTTCCAGCGTGCGCAGCGACTGGATCCATCTTCATCACTTCCGCAAGTTGCACTGGTCAGGGGATTGATTCGTTTTGACCAACTTGAAGAGGCGCAACGTCTGTTGGACACCATGAAAGACAGTCCCGAGCGGCGTGAAGCCCATAACCTTGTGGTCAGGGGCAAGGCCGCCAAGGCCATTGAGGCCAAGCAATTCGCCGATGCCGAACGCTTGTTGATGGATCAGTCTGGATCACTTGATGCTGAGGGGCAGGAGTTGCTCGCTTGGGCGCGTTATCACCAGCGCAAAATGGCCGAAGCAGCCAAAGGGTTTGCTGAAGCGTACCGGATGTCACCCAGCAAGGGTGCAGCATTGGGCTTGGTGTCCAGCTACCACAGCCAGAAAAGCTACCAGGAACTTTTGGCGATGGTTCAACGTGACACCGGATCGTTGCGTGATTTTGTGTCCGACGCAGTGCAGAAGAAAATCTCCCAAGGTGAAACCCGCTTCGAGTTGGATGGTGGTGGTCATCTTGTCGAAATTGATCCGGTCGTCATTCTTACTGAAGATGTTTTATGGCCTGCCACTTTGGCGCTGCTGAAGGAAAAAAATCCGAAGAAAGCCTATGACTTACTTGCACCCATTGAGAATAGATTGGTAGAGATTGGCGACTTCGGCATGTTGGTTATGCTGGGCCAGGCCGCCACTCTGCTAGACGAGCGGGTCACAGCCATTAGAACTCTGAAAAAAGCTGCAGAAGAAACTGACGATGAAACCTACTATTTAACTTTGGCCCAATCTTTAATACGGTTTGGTCGTGATGAGGAGGCTGAGGCGATCCAGATCAAGTATCTGGAAACCCTTGATGCCGATGGGTTGACAATATTGGGGTGGACTCAGTCGCGCTTGGGTAAGCCTGATCAAGCAGCTGAGCGCTTTGCCGCTGCGTACGTCATGAAACCCTCCGCAGAAGCAGCGCAAGCACTGGTTTTTAGTGCTCTTCAGTCCAAGAAACTCTCCTTGATCCTTACAGCGATGAGTAAACATCCTGATGGCCCCTTGGACTCCTTGGTCGCGCCTGATATCCGCACCCGCATCGCCGCAGGTGAGCAACGGTTCGGCGTGGACGGAAATGCCCGTTTGGTTGTGCAACTGGGCAATGATGCGGAGCATCAAGGACTCAGTCTCAAGTTTGAGCCCCATATACGCAGCAAGTCTGGCAATGCTGGTGAGGGTAGGTTGCGCCAGAGGGGTGTTGTGGCAACCCTGAGCTGGCAGGGGCAAACGCAGCAAGCGGTTCTGGAGGTGGAACGTCAAAACGCAGCCGATGCGGTTGAACGCGGCACTGGTCAGCGTTGGTATGCGAAGTGGGGCATGAAGATGGACTCGAACATCAATGTTCAGCTGGGTGTGGGTCAGACCTTGAGCGGAGGTGCAGTCAGTCATGCCACCATCGGTGAAGCCGATTTGGGCTATTCCTTTGCCGATGGCGGTGTGGGAGTGCGACTTTTCCGTCGAGGTAACGAGGAGTCTTTGCTTGCCCTCTCCGGATCTCTCGATGCCACCACGGGCATCCGCTGGGGACGCGTACTCGAACACGGGGTGGCATTGAACGCTTACCACAAAGATGACAGCTGGGACAAGATGGGTTCGCTGGTGATTTCGCGCCTGGAAGGGCAGACCGTGGCCGATAACCGCAAGGTGGAGTTGTATGGTCGTGCTTTGCGTCCGCTGGAGGCGGTGCCTGGCCTTAGTCTGGGGCCCGAGGTGTACATCAGCCACTTCCGCAACAACCTTGGCGCTTTTGAACCAGGTCATGGAGGGTACTTCAGTCCCTGGCGTGGATTGACCCTCGGCGGGATGGGCCGATACGAAACCAATCTGGATACGTTGGCCTTGACATTCACTGGTGGTCTGGGTTGGGGTTACAACAAGGAGGTCATGGCCGCAGGCAATCCGATCACAGGTGCTCGTTCGGGTCAATACCCGTCTGTCACTGGTCGTGGTCTTGCATATCATGGCCGGGTCGAGGGGCTGCTGCCATTGAGTTCAAGCTGGGTTCTCGGTTTTGGTCTTGGACTGCAACGCAGTTCCACTTTTTCCGATGCGCGCGCCAATGTGTTTGTCCAAAGGCGCTGGGAGGAATGAAATGGGCTATTGGGTGCGTGCGCGCGTAACAGGCCCGATCCGTGTCTTTTTGTATTCCTGCCGTCGCATGTTGCGACGTGCAGCGTGGATCTGGGTACTCCTGAGTCTGTCAGCGGCAGTGCAGGCTGCCTGGGTGGATGCCGACCATCCGCACA
>CALMMY010000097.1 GCA_937868695.1 uncultured Comamonadaceae bacterium | reverse complement strand
AATATCGGCTCAGGCCGACATCAAATCAGAAGTTGTGGCGAACGCCCACAGCGTATGCGCTGACAGATTTGCCACCGGCAACTGCGCCATCACGCATGTAAACGCCATAAGCAAACGTGCGCTTGGACAGTGCGTACTTGGCTTCCAGCAGGAAGTCTGTGTTCTTGTCAGCAGTATTGGTTGCGCGTGCGATGTCGGCAGTCAGGGTCACAGGGCCAACTGGAGCGGACACACCGATGGTGAAGCCTTTCTTCACGCCAGCGGGGTCTTGCAGCGAACCGGCAACAGTGAATGCGCCGAGGTTGTACTTGGCACCGACAGCTACGTTTTTCGTGGCTCCGCTGACTTTGTTGTAAGCAAGCGATGCGGCCAGAGGACCTGCTACATAGGTAGCGGCAATGTCGTACTTGCTTTGATCGCCAGCGGCGGTTGCAGCAGCGTCGTTGCCCTTCAGAACAGTCGCC
Source organism: uncultured Comamonadaceae bacterium (assembly GCA_937868695.1). Classification (GTDB taxonomy): domain Bacteria; phylum Pseudomonadota; class Gammaproteobacteria; order Burkholderiales; family Burkholderiaceae_C; genus UBA2334. The sequence goes on along the minus strand of CALMMY010000097.1, from coordinate 1,424 downwards.
ACATCAACAGTCAGACCACCGAAGCTGGGTGAACGGTACATCACCAGTGCGCTGTCACGAGAACCTGCGCCAGCATAGTTGAACTGGTTGGCAACCACAGAGTAGTTTGCTGGACCAGTCAACTCCCAAGAAGCAACACTGTAATAAGAGGCGTTCACCGAGCGACCAGCACGGATTTCACCGAAGCCACCCATCAACGACACATTGGCAGCGCGTGAGAACGCTTGGCCACCACTCATGTTTGCAGAGCCATCGGCCAAAGAAATGCCAGCTTCGAAGTTGAAGCCAGCCTTCAAACCACCACCCAAGTCTTCAACGCCACGGAAACCGTAGCGTGAGGTACCGTTGTTCAGCGTGCTGGAGGCAATTGCTTGGAACTTGTCATTGCCCAAACCAAGTCCAGTGGGATTGGCTGTTGCTGCAATCGTGTTGGACAGACCAGCGCCAGCAGCCGTGTTGGCTTTGCCAACAGCAACGTCAGCAACACCGTACAGGGTGACGGAAGATTGGGCGAATGCGGCACCGGTGGCGGCAACTGCGGCCAGAGCGATCAGAGTCTTTTTCATTGAGGTTATCTCCAAGGTTGAAAAAAGAGGCGTGGGCATGGCCCATCAAGCCAACCTCCGTTTGGGAAGTTGCGTGTATTGCACCAGAAGGTTGCCCTTCAGGCACGCTGTGCATGTTTTTTTGGCGCGTTCAGAAGGCAATTCGTTGCACCACCACAACATTGCACCAATTTAGTGCATAAAGACACTTTCACCCCCACATTAAAAATAAGGGTTATTACTGATTTTTGGCGTGCCATTGCCCGCAATTCACACGGTTGCCTGAAAATTCGGTCATGACTTATCCCACTGTGACTCATCCCATCCTGATAGCTGCCGATGCAGCACTGCGCACTCTGTTTTCTGCCAGTCAGGCAGCAAGAATCTGCCCGACTGTGAATGAGCCAGGACTGGACTCCGGGGTTAGTCTCTCAGACCAAGACAAGGCCCAAGCTGGCGCATTGATGCGGGTCAACCATGTGGGCGAAGTTTGCGCCCAGGCTCTCTACACCTCGCAGGCTCTGGGAGCACGCTTGTTCACAGGCAACGAGGCTCTGGCCAAACACATGGAAGCTGCGGGGCGGGAAGAGCAAGATCATCTCGCATGGTCACGGGCCCGCTTGCAGGCACTCAACAGCCGCCCTTCTCTGCTCAATCCGCTGTGGTATGCGGGGGCATTTGGCATCGGGCTGCTGGCCAGTCGCCTGGGGGAGCGGGCCAGTTTGGGGTTTGTGGTGGAAACCGAGCGTCAGGTAGAGGCCCACCTGATGAGCCATCTGGACAAACTGCCACAGAATGACCACGAGTCGAGGGCCGTGGTGGCCCAGATGCGCGACGATGAAGCCCGCCACGCCCGCGAGGCACAACAAGCGGGTGCAG
>CALMMY010000096.1 GCA_937868695.1 uncultured Comamonadaceae bacterium | reverse complement strand
GAGGCCCCCACCCTCCCCAGCACGCCACGTCAGCACGGCGCGGCTCGCCACCACAAAAGCCAGTCGAGAAACAACACGCCATGCCAACACGGCGCGGCTCACCACCACAAAAGTCAGCCGAGAAACGCCAGCCCGACCAGCATCACGACACCACACCAGCCCCCCACACGACAAGCCCCAAAGCACTTGCCTGGTCGCAATGAGAATTGCGGGCCTGGGGTATCACTGCTTGACGGCTTCGACCTGCACGATCACGCGCACGTTCTTGGGGAAGCCCCAGTCGATGCCGTAGTTCATGCCCCAGACGGTGCGGTCGATGGTGGCTTCAAAGTCGCCGCCGCAGACTTCACGCTTGAGCATGGGGCTCTGGTAGCAGTTGAACTGGCTGGCCTTGAGCGTGACGGGTGCGGTTTTGCCCAGCAGGGTCAGGTTGCCGGCCACGGCGGTCACTTTGTCGCCGTCGAACGTGAACTTGTCGCCCACGAAGCTGAAGGTGGGGTGCTTGGCGGCATCGAACAGGTCGGGGCTTTGCAGGTGCTTGTCGAAGGCAGCGGTGCCGGTGTTGATGGAAGCGGTCTCGAAGGTCACGTCAACCTTGCCGGTTTTGGCGGCTTTGTCCAGCGTGATGCTGCCGGTTTTTTTGTCGAAACGGCCACGGTTGGTGCTGGCACCGAAGTGGCCGATTTCAAATGTGGCAAACGTGTGGGTGGGGTCCACGCTGTAGGTGGCCGATTCGGCCTGGGCCAGACCGGCAGACAGGGTGGCGGCCACGGCCAGAGCGATGAAGGAAGTGCGCATGAAAAACTCCTGATGAATCAAAAAACAAAGAAAAAAGCTGCCTGCGCATGGGGAGCCAGCGCAGTCAGCTGCGGAAAAAAATCAAAGCTTGCCCACGCCGGTGAGCGCCAGCTTGAAGCGGATTTGCACCTCGTCGGCCACCATGCTGGTGTCGGCCCACTCGCCATCGCCCACTTTGAAGGCCAGGCGCGGGATGCTGAAGCTGCCGCTGGCGGTGGTGGCCAGCGGTGAGCCGCTTTGCGCCAATGTCACGGGCACGGTCACATCGCGGGATGCGCCCTTGATGGTGAGCTTGCCCGCCACCTCGAACTTGCCACCGCCCAGGGCCTTGATGGCCGAAGACTGGAAGCTGGCCTGCGGAAACTGGATGGCGTTGAACCACACGGGTTTGGGCATTTCGGCATCGGCCTCGCGGGAACCCAGCGTGGCGCTGCCCACATCCACATTGAAGGCAATGCGGCTGGTGGCGAGCTTGGCGGGGTCAAAGTTGACCTGCGCGGTGAACTTGCGGAACTGGCCTTCCACCGGCACGCCCATCTGCTTGATGACAAAGCCCAGGCTGCTCTGGGCAGGCACCAGCGCCTGCTGGGCCAGGGCCTGGGGTGCCAGCAGCAGCTGGCTGGCAGCCAGACCGGCTGCGGCCAGCCAGGGGGCAAAACGGGAGCCAGTGCGGACACCACGGCTGGAAAGCGCGGGCACGGCGGTGGGCCGGGCTGGCAAGGAATGGAAGAAAGCTGGTGTGATGGTCATGGTGCGAACAAGGGTGTCAGCGAGCAACAGAAAGGGAGTCAACGGAGGAAAAAAGCGCACATGCACGGGTACGGGCAGACGGCGGGGGATGGGAGGTGAGTGGGCCGGGCATCAGCCACGGCGGCCCGGCCACATGCGCCACAGCAGGCCATCGCGGTCGATCAGCTGGTGCTTGACCACGGCGGCCACATGCAGGCCCACCAGCGCAGTCAGGGTCAGGGCAGCCCATTTGTGCAGGGGTTTGAGGGCTTCGGCCAGATCGGGGCTGACGGGCACCCAATCGGGCAGGGGCAGCACGCCAAACACCACGATGGGAAACCCCGCCGCCGAGCTGTAGGCCCAGCCCAACAGCGGAATGGCAAAAAACAGCGCATACAGGGCAGCGTGGGTACCGTGGTGGGCCAGCTTTTGCCAGGCGGGCATGGCAGCCTGCATGGCTGCGGGCAGCTCGGGCGGACGGTGCGTCAAGCGCCACAGCAGCCGCGCCAGGGACAGCACCAGCACACACACACCGGCCCATTTGTGCCAGTTGTAGAGCTTGAGCCGCGCGGGAGAAAACGGCAGATCGGCCATG
>CALMMY010000095.1 GCA_937868695.1 uncultured Comamonadaceae bacterium | reverse complement strand
GGTGAACCTGGTGCTGGGCTTGCTGACGGTGGCTGTGGCGGTGCTGTTGAACTGAGTGCCGGTGCAGGCAGCCACAATATCGGCATGTTGCCTATTTATTACATCAATCTGGATACCGACAGCCAGCGCCGAGCCTCCATGCAGGCCCAGTTCGGGCAACTGGGGCTCCAGGCTCAGCGTGTGCCCGCGTTGCGCTGGTCGGCGTTACCCCAGTCTGAGCAAGACCGTCTTTATTCTGGTGCTCTGAATAGTCGGCTTTTTTACAGGCCGATGGTTGATGGTGAAAAGGGATGCTATGCCAGCCATCTCAAAGTGTGTGAGCGCTTGCTGGAGTCCGATGCCTCTGGGTGCGTGGTGCTGGAGGACGATGTCCGCCTGAGCCCGGATTTTCCATTGGTCGTTGAAGCAATCAGCTGCCTGGATGATGACTGGGATGTGATCAAGTTGCACAGCAGGCTTGTGGAGCGCACCCGCATGCAACTTGCGTTGTGCCCTGGCCATTCATTGGTAACTTATCAGCGGGTGCCCAGTTGGGCAACCGGGTACGCCATCAGCCGGGCTGGAGCCGAAAAAATGTTGCAATCCAGGCAACCATTTGGTCGCCCTGTGGATGTGGATGTGCGGTGTTGGTGGGAAGCCGGTTTGCGCGTCTGTGGTGTGTTGCCTGGTGTGGTCGCATTGGGTGGGGAAGCTGACCACAGCAGCATCTGGTCGCAAAAAGAGGGGGTGCTTGGTGACACCCGCTGGCAGAAATGGCGTTTCCAGCTGGTGTATTCGGTGTGCAACGCCTTGCACCGCCGGCAGCAAGACCTACCGAATATGAAGCAATTGGCCTCATCGTTGGAAACGGAGCCGCCATGCGCATCCTGATTCTGCTCAGGGATGGCTCCCGCAATGGCATCACCACTTACAACCGCGTCCTTGCCCAGGCGTTGCGCAGTCAGGGGCACAGTGTTTCTGTGTGGCCGCAACCGGACGCACCGCCTGCCGTGCAAACCTTGCAGGCCTTGTGCCTGCATCCGTGGTCGGAGCCTGTGTTGCGCCATGTGGTTGGTCGCTTTGCCCCCGATCTGGTTTTTGTCAGCCATTACTCTCAGGCACGTCTGGCCCAGCGGCTGCGGGAGACTATGGGTATTCCCTGGTTTGCCTGCATGCACAACGGCCACGCACCGCGCCGCATGAAGGAGTGGCAATTGTTGTTACACAACTGCAGTGGCGTGGTCACCATGTGTCGATCCATGTTCAACCTGTATTCAGCGCTGGCTGATGGCATGGAGAGGCGGGTGCCTGTGTGCCTCAGTCGTCTGCCTCTGGACATACCCGCTGATGGCTTCGTGGCCGCCTACCAGGCCAATCAGCCGCTGACGCTTGCATACTGCGCCCGACTGAGCAGCCAGAAAGGACCGCGCTGTGAAGCCTGGCTGCGTGCCATTGCTCTTTTGCCGGACACGGACAGCTACCGCATCCGGGTCATCGGGGGCGGCAGTCATTTGCGCAGCTTGAGTGGCGTGGCCCGGGAGTTGGGGCTCAACGTGGAATTCACTGGGATGGTGCGCGATCCTGCTCCTTATCTGTCGGACTCGGATGTCCTGACTGGCGCTGGTTATGCCCTCATGGAAGGACTCGTGCGCGGGTGTGCTGGCGTGGGGCTGGGTTTTGGTGGGTGTTGGGGGGTGGTTTCCCGCACCAGGTTGACGGATGCATTGGATGTGAATTTCGGAGATCACATGCCCCATCCGCTGCCAAGCGATCCAGATGTGATTGCAAAGGCGTTGTCACAGGCCATTGCGCTTCGTCGTTCGGGAGAGGCTGCCGAGGTGGGATGCATGTGCAGGGATTGGTTTGACCCGCACACGGTTGCCCGACAACTGGTGGATTTCTGGTCTGAGCATATGCCCGATCGTCATTGACTGCGCGTGCTGATTGCTTTGAACAGTTGCAGATAGTCGCGGCACATGCGTTGCCGATCAAACTGGGCGTGCGCATGGTGCATGCCCCGCTGTGCCAGCTGGGCTGATCGGGCATCGTCGGTGATCGCTGTTTCCAGAGCCTGTGCCCAGGCGTGTGGATCGCCTGGTGGAACCAGCCACCCTGTCTGGCCATGTGTGATGACTTCCTGAACGCCTTCGACATCGGAACCGATGGCACAGCAGCCAGAAACCATGCCTTCAATCAGACTCAGTCCCAGCCCTTCGTAGTGTGTGGACAGCACACACCACTTCACACGTGCGAGCAGAGCTGGCAATTCGGGACAGTGGCCCAGAAACACCACCTGCGATCCCAGTCCCAGGGTATCCGCCAATTGTTCGGCAGCCTTGCGCCAGCGTTCTTTCCCCGTGCCCGCCAAGTACAGCTTGGGGGTGTGGCCTCGCTGAGCCAGCAGGGCGAGTGCCTGGATGAGGGTGGCGTGGTCTTTTTGGCGTGCAAACCGCGCTGGCATGACCAAGGCCGATTCCCTTTCTGCCCAGGGCAGCCCGTGGAGCCAGCGTTCTGTGTGGATGCCGTTGTGGATGACCGTGCAGCGGCTGGGTGAATGCCCTGTGCGCACCAGGTCGGCGCAGACGGCCTGTGACACCCCCACAATGCGGGCGGTATGCCGTGCCAGCCAGTGCGATTGCCAAAGCCGCCAATGGCCATAGCGCTCACGCACGTTGTGCTCGACGTGTACCAGTGTGGGTACGCCAGCCAGCAGCCCGGCATAGCGGCCCCACAGGTGTTCGCTGAAGCCGTGTGCCACCAGGATGTCGGGCTTCCATTGTCTGCACAGTTGCCAGAGGCGGAAAATCGTCAGTGCATTCAGCCAACCCGGCACCACAGCCACATTCACCCCTTGGGCCTGCAAGGCCGCCAGGCGGTGGTGGGAGGTGTTTTTTTTTCGACGCAATACCAGCAGCGATGTGGTGTCGGTATCGGCCATGCACAGGTCAACCGCAACCTGTGTGGCCCCTGAAAATCCGCCCGTGACAAAGTGCATGACCCGCAGTGCGGGTTGGGAGGGTTGTTCCGCTGACTCAGTCACGATCCGCTTTCGCGTCCTGAGTGCGGGCGGTGACCGGTGCCAGCCAGATCAGGTTCATGAACAAATAGACCATGTTGGTGCTGTTGTGGGCAAACACAACCTGTGTCATCCCGAACCCCAGGTAGCCGATGACCATGACCAGTCCACACACAGCCATCGTGTGTGCATCCGCCTGACTTGTGTGTGTGCCTGGCTGCACCGACTGCCGGATGACGGTCGCGTAACAGCCCAATGGAACAGCGAAGAACAAGGCAAGTGCGCACACGCCCAGTAGGCCTTTTTTGGCCCAGATGTCCAGCCATTCATGGTGGGCGTGTCCGTAGTCCAGCAATATCCTGGGGGCATGACCACTTTCTACAAGCTGCTTTTTCTCAGCCTCGTAGGCTTTCTGTCCCCAGCCCAGCCAGGGTTTGTGCCAGCCCATGTTCCAGGCGAGTTTCCAGTGGGCCAGCCGTTGCCCCACCGAGGTGGCCTCGTTCTCCCGGCTTTGATAAGCACTCCATTCAGTGTGGGCCTCGGTCAGCCGGGTTTGCATGCTCGGCCACAGGGAGGTGAACACCGTGATGGACAGCACCATTGATACCGCCCATATTCTCCAGTTTGTGCGTTGCCATGTGGTTTCCCCTTGCCTTTGCGCACGGGATTGTTGGTGGTTGGGCTTCAGCCAGAGAATCAGGATCACCAGAAAGGGCAGCACCACCCATGCGCCTCGGGTTTCGGAGGCCAGGCAGGCGTACACCCCTGCCAAGGCCGCACTCCAGCCAAACAGCCTATGAGCGGCCAACTGCGCCTGCCGTGCCCATGCCCAGCTCCAGATGCCCAGCAACAAAGACACTTGCCCAAACGGGATGGCGTTGGTGTAACCCCAGGCTCTGTCCCAATCCCACACATGCACTTGCCAGGCCGCAGTCACTGCGGCTCCCCAGGCCCCGACCCAGACACCCCATTTGAGCGGGTGGGTGGATTTCAGGCCTACCAGGATGGCGGGCATGGCCAGCAGCACGAGGGCGTATTTAATGGGTCTGTCCATGTCTCGGACAGTAAATGGCTCACGCCACAGCATGTCCGATGCCCACACACAGCCCATGATCACCAGTGTGACGGCATAGAGCCGAAGGCGCATGGGTGTGATCGCCAACAGGGCTTGACCCCGGTCAGCGAGCACCACGATGCCGACCACAACAAGCAAAAGGGCCCCCACCGAGTAGCCTGATGGCAGACACAGGCTCAGTGCCGGAAGCAGGAAAACAGCGGCTTCGGTGATCTTTGGCAGGATGCGTTGCCGCAGTGGCGTAACGGGATGCGGCTGCGCTTCAGGTCGTGCTGGTGTGGGCGGTTGGGAGTCTGGATGGCCGCTCAATGCCCGTGCCCCACCACCTCGCCTGCCTTGAGCTTGTACACCGTACCGC
>CALMMY010000094.1 GCA_937868695.1 uncultured Comamonadaceae bacterium | reverse complement strand
TACCTGTTCGAGCGCGACTGCTCGGTGCAGCGCCGCCACCAGAAGGTGCTGGAAGAAGCGCCCGCCCCCGGCATGACCCCCGTGCTGCGCCAGGCGATGGGCGAGGTGGCCGTGGCGGCGGCCCGCGCCGTCAACTACGTGGGCGCGGGCACGGTGGAGTTCATCGTCGAGCAGCCCCAGGGCTACGAACACCCCGAGGCCATGCGCTTCTATTTCATGGAGATGAACACCCGCCTGCAGGTGGAGCACCCCGTGACCGAAGCCATCACCGGCCTCGATCTGGTGGAATGGCAGCTGCGCGTGGCCAGCGGCGAGCCATTGCCGCTGAAACAGGAGCAGCTTGTTCTGACCGGGCATGCGATAGAGGCCAGAATCTGTGCCGAAAACCCCGACAACAACTTTCTGCCCGCCACCGGCACCTTGCAGGTGTACCGAAAGCCCGCCTGCACCAGCTTCGAGCGCAGCACCACCCGCGTGGACGACGGCGTGCGCGAGGGCGATGCCATCAGCCCCTACTACGACTCGATGGTGGCCAAGCTCATCGTGCACGGCGACACCCGCGAGCAGGCGCTGGCCCGGCTGGACGCGGCGCTGGCCCAGACCCACATCGTCGGCCTGACCACCAACGTGCAGTTTCTGCGCCGCGTGGCCCGCAGCGATGCCTTTGCCCAGGCCCGGCTGGACACCGCGCTCATCCCGCGCGAAAGCGCCGTGCTGTTCCAGCAGGAGCCGGTCGGCCTGGCGCTGGCCGCCGCCGCCGATGTGGCCCAGACCCTGACCGACGAGCGGGCAGGCGAGGGCAGCGACCCTTTCAGCAAAACCGATGGCTGGCGCAGCCACGGCGTGTTTGCGCGCCGCTTTGCGTTCGAGTTCGGCGGCCAGACGGTGCAGGCCAGCCTGCGCTACCTGCACGACGGCGTGCTGCACCTCACGGTGGGGGAGGGTGAGTCTGCCGTGGCCGGTCTGTTGTCGTTCCAGAAAGCCGCCACCGGCGATGGCCTGGTGGTCAGCTACGCCGGGCAGCGTGCCAAGGTGCAGGTGTACCGCCGGGGCGAGGTGGCCCATGTGTTCACCGAGGCCGGTGCCACCCAGATCACCAGCGTGGACCTGCTGGCCCACGCGGGCGACGGCCAGTCCGAAGGCGGGCGGCTGACGGCCCCCATGCCCGGCAAGGTGGTGTCCTTCGCCGTCAAGGCGGGCGATGTGGTCAAAAAAGGCCAGCCGCTGGCCGTGATGGAAGCCATGAAAATGGAACACACCATCGCCGCCCCCGCCGATGGCACCGTAGCCGAGCTGATGTTCGCCCCCGGTGACCAGGTGACCGAAGGCTCGGAGCTGCTGCGCCTGGCCAGAGCCTGAATTTTCATGTGCTTTTCGGGCTGCTGTGCATTTGGAAAATGCGCAAGCAGCTATCAATATGTGATTGGTAGGCGACCATGACCGCTTTGCGCATCACCCTCTGCCTCAACGGCACCGCGCCCGAGCCCTGGCAGCAGGGCCTGAGCGCGGCCCTGCCCGAGGCCGTCGTCAGCATCTGGCAGCCTGGCATGCCTCAGCCTGCGCAGGCCGATCTGGCCGACCTGGCCGTGGTGTGGGCACCGCCCCAGGCCTTCATCGACGAACAGACTTCGCTCAAGGCGCTGTTCAACATCGGTGCCGGGGTCGATGCCCTGCTCAGGCTGCGCCTGCCGCCTGACCTGGCCGTGGTGCGGCTGGACGACGCGGGCATGGCGGTGCAGATGGCCGAATACGTGTGCCAGGCCGTCATCCGCCACTTCCGCGAGCTGGACGTGTCGGAGGCCGAGATGGCCGCTGGCCAGTGGGCCTTCCGCAAGCCGCGCCAGCGGGCCGACTTTGCCGTGGGCGTGCTCGGCCTGGGCGTGCTGGGCACGCGGGTGGCGCAGGCGCTGCGCATGTTCGAGTTTCCGGTCAACGGCTGGAGCCGCACGGCCAAATCCAGCCAGCCTGTCACCCCACCTGCCACCCAGTCCGGCACCGGCACACTTGACGGCGTGCGCTTCTTTGCGGGCGATGCACAGCTGCCCGAGTTTCTGGCGGCCAGTCGTGTGCTGGTCAACCTGCTGCCGCTGACGGCACAGACCGAAAACATCCTGAACCGCAGCACCTTGTCGCAACTGCAACCCGGCGGCTACGTCATCAATGTGGCACGCGGTGCCCACCTGGTCGAGGCCGACCTGCTGGCCCTGCTGGACAGCGGCCACCTGGCCGGGGCCACCCTGGACGTGTTCCGCACCGAGCCGCTTCCCGAAGGCCACCCCTTCTGGCATCACCCCAGGCTCACCCTCACCCCCCACACCTCGGCCCGCACCCTGCGTGACGATAGCATCGCCCAGATCGCCAGCAAAATCAGGGCACTGGCGGCGGGGCA
>CALMMY010000093.1 GCA_937868695.1 uncultured Comamonadaceae bacterium | reverse complement strand
TATTTAAGTGGTGCCGATGGCCTGGATCTGGATGCACTCCAGACCACCATCGAGTCGCTGGATGCTTGGAACTGGGAACAGCGGGTGGATGAAACACTGCAACGCCTGCACCTGGATCCCGCTGCACGCATAGGCTCCCTGTCAGGCGGCCTGAAAAAGCGCGTGGCCCTGGCACAGGCACTGGTCAGCCGACCCGATGTGCTGCTGCTGGATGAACCCACCAACCATTTGGATCTGGACTCCATCGGCTGGCTGGAGAGCCTGCTGAATGATTTCAAGGGCAGCGCAGTGGTCATCAGCCACGACCGGGCATTTCTGGATGGCGTGGCCACCCGCATGGTCGATTTGGATCGGGGCCGCCTGCTGAGCTATCCAGGCAACTTTGCCCAGTACCAGACACTGAAAGAAGAGCAACTCGCCCAGGAGGCGGTGATCAATGCACGGGCAGACAAACTGCTGGCTCAAGAAGAAGTGTGGATACGCAAAGGCGTGGAAGCCCGCCGCACCCGCGCGCAGGGCCGCATCACCCGGCTGGAACACCTGAGAGAAGCCCGCGCCGCCCGCCGAGATGCCGTGGGCCGGGTCAAGCTGGATGTGGCCAGCGGCTCTGCCAGTGGAAAAATTGTGGCCGAACTCGAAAAAGTCAGCAAACACTTTGAAACCCCTGCTGGCCGCAAAACAGTGGTGCGCAACTTCAGCGGCACCATTTTGCGCGCTGACAAAGTCGGCCTGATCGGCCCCAACGGTGCGGGCAAAACCACGCTGCTGAAACTGATCCTGGGCGAACTGGCCCCGGATGAAGGGACGGTGCGCCAGGGCAGCAAGCAGACCGTGGCCTACTTTGACCAGATGCGCGACCAGATTGACCTGAACGCAACGCTGGAAGACTTCATCAGCCCAGGCAGCGAGTGGATCGAAATCAACGGCAAGCGCACCCACGTCAAAAGCTACCTGAGCGACTTTCTGTTCTCTCCGGCCCGCGCCAATGCACCAGTGCGCACCCTGTCGGGTGGCGAGCGCAACCGGCTGCTGCTGGCCCGGCTGTTTGCACGCCCCGCCAACGTCCTGGTGCTGGACGAGCCGACCAACGACCTGGACATTGACACGCTGGAACTACTGGAAGAACTGCTGGACCAGTACGACGGCACGGTGTTTCTGGTCAGCCATGACCGCCGCTTCCTCGACAACGTGGTCACCAGCACGCTGGCCTTTGAAGGCGATGGCCAGTGGCGCGAATACGAAGGCGACGTTCAAGACTGGCTGACCCAATCGGCCCGCTCTGCCTCACTGGCGCGTGCATCGTCAGCCACAGCACCCAGCAGCGCCAACACCTCCGAAACAGCGGCCCCCATCAGCTCCACCGCAGCCACTCCGCCGAATCCATCTGAAGCCACAAAAGAAAAAACGCCATTGCGCAATGTGGACAAGCAGGTCACGCCTCCAAAAAAGAAACTCAGCTACAAAGAACAACGGGAACTGGATACCCTGCCCAGCCTGATTGACACCCTGGAAAAAGAACAACGCACCATCGACAGCCTGCTGGCCAATGGCCAGCTCTATGTATCAGACCCGGCACAGGCAGCGAAGCTGAGTACACGCCATGCCCAGATTGACGACGAATTGCTGGCCGCACTCGAAAGACTGGATGCACTGAGCTGAGCATCGGTATGATGGCTTGGTGCCGGGCACACACCACAGTCGCATCGATGTGCCGGCCAACATCTCACCCACCCGCATCCGGATGAGCGCCCCCAACCACGATCTCACCTTGCAGCAGGCCTTGAGCGAGCTCGCCCGAGAACGCCAGCACATTCACGCCTTGCAAGCGCGCATGGTGCGCATGGGCGAGGAACTGGAGGTGCTGCGGGGTGCGGCTTTCAACGCATCCACCAGCCGCCTGCTGGCCGAAGAAGAACTGGACGACACCCGCGACCGCCTGCAACTGGCCCTGGATGCGGCCCAGCTGGGACTGTGGGAATGGAACATCCCCACGGGCGATGTGTTCCTGAATGCACGCTGGTCAGAAATGATCGGCGACATTGCAATGGACGCGCATTGCCAGATGAGCGAATTGCTGGCCCGCGTTCACCCGGAAGATGTGGCTGAACTCAAGCAGTGCATGAACAACGCCGTCACCGGCAAAGCCCCCCGGTACACCGTGCAGTACCGCACCAGAACGATGGACGGCGAGTGGATTTGGCTGGAAAGCCACGGCATGGCCATCGACCAGAACGCGCACGGGCGTGCAGAACGGCTCATCGGCATCGCCGCAGACATCCACGAACGCAAACGCCTGCAAGCCGAAACCGAGGCAGCCCGCCAGCAAGCCGAAATTGCCAACCGGGCCAAAACAGAATTTCTGGCCAATGTCAGCCACGAAGTGCGCACCCCGCTCAATGGCGTGATGGGCCTGATCCGCCTGCTGATGGATTCACCGCTGAACGAAGAACAACAGCACTGGCTGAGCCTGATGGACGACTCGGCCCACACCCTGCTGGGTCTGCTCAACGACATTCTGGACTTGTCCAAAATCGAAGCGGGCAAGATGTCGCTGGAGACCGAGGCATTCGATGTGATGGCGGTGGTCGAGCAAGCCTGCGCACCGCTGGTGGCCCAGGCGCATCTCAAACCCCTCCACTTCAGTGTGGACATGCACCCCCAGCTCGGCAGCCCGGTGCTGGGCGACTCAGGCAGGCTGCGCCAGGTGCTGACCAACCTGCTGTCCAACGCCGTCAAATTCACCCCCGCTGGTGGCCACATCCGGCTCACAGCCAAGCCTGTGGCCAAACAAGGTATTTTGTTTGAGGTGCAAGACACCGGCATCGGCATTGCCCCCGAGCAGCAGCAAAACATTTTTGAAGCCTTCACACAGGCCGATGCCTCCACCACCCGCAAGTTTGGAGGCACAGGACTGGGTCTGGCCATCTCGGCCAAGCTGGTCGAAATGATGGGCGGGCGCATCCGGCTGGTCAGCCAGCCGGGGCGGGGCAGCTCGTTCAGCTTCCTTCTGCCCCTTCAATCGGCCCACACCCATGACAGCCAGCCACTGAGCGCACCGCAAGAGCTGGCCCATGTGGCCTCACAGCCCCGCATATTTGCCGGATTGCGGGTACTGGTGGCCGAAGACCATCCCATCAACGAGTTGCTGATGTGCAAGCTGCTGGCCTCACTGGGCTGCCAGACCACCGTGGCCCGCAATGGCCTGGAGGCTGTGGCCGCATGGCGGCAAGGCGGCATCGACCTCATCATGATGGATGTGCAAATGCCCGAACTCAACGGGCTGGATGCCACCACCGAAATCCGCACCCTGGAGCGTGCCGGGCACCGCCCGCCAGGCCAGCGCACACCACACACCCCCATCGTGGCCGTGACGGCCAACGCCATGTCGGGCGACCGAGAAAAGTGCATGGCCGCTGGCATGGATGCCTATGCATCCAAACCCGTCAGCCCCCAGGCGCTGATGGCCTCCATGACGCAGGCACTGGACATCAGCGCCAACTGGTCGTCCACACACCCCGACACCGCCACCCCAGATCACACACCCCCGCCCCACTCAGCCACCACAGACACCGCCACGCAAACGGCAGCATCGCCCCTGCGCACACCGCCGCTGAACATCGAAACCCTGCGCAGACGGCTGGACGACAACCCGGTTGCACTGCAACAACTGGCCACGGCCATACGCAGCGAAATCGCGCAACACACGCAAGCCATGCTCCAGGCCCAGGAGCAGAAAGACCAGCACACAGCCGCGCAGCGGGCACGCACACTCAAAGGTGCGCTGGCCAGCATCACCGCTCAACGGGCCGCCGCACTGGCCAACGGACTGGAGCTGGCAGCCCGCTCGGGCGAATGGGCCTTGTTCGGACGTGCCATGCCCGTGTTGCAAAACGAAATCGCCAAGCTCGACCAGTCACTCGCCGAGCTGTCTGGCGACACACCGCCAGCCAACTGAACACCGGGCACCCTGACCCGCCTCAACCGGCTAGGCGCACCCCGCCCGGCATGCCCGCCTTCAGCCGCTCGAACGTGGCCCAGAACACCGCGTTCTGGGTGGTGGCAAAGTTGATGCGCATCAGCGTGCTCGGTGCGCGCCCGGCATGGAACAGTGCCCCCGGTGCCAGCAGATAGCCCTCATCCAGCATGCGCTGGGCCAGCACCTCGGTGTCCACGCCCGTGTCCACCCAGCCGA
>CALMMY010000092.1 GCA_937868695.1 uncultured Comamonadaceae bacterium | reverse complement strand
TTACCTGGCCGAAGCCAGCTTCAGCCGGTAGGCGATGAGGGTGTCGCAGGCCAGCAGCGTGAACAGCAGCAGGCCCTGGAACACGCCGGTGATGGACTTGGGCAGGCCCAGGCGCGACTGCGCCAGCTCGCCACCGATGTAGAACATGCTCATCAAAATGGCAGAAAAAACCATGCCCACCGGGTGCAGCCGCCCCACAAAGGCCACGATGATGGCCGCAAAGCCGTAGCCCGCAGGCACATAGGGCGTGAGCTGGCCGATGGGGCCGGCCACTTCCAGCGCCCCGGCCAGGCCGGCCGCCGCACCGCTGGTCAGCAGCGCCACCCACAGCGCCTTGCGCGACGAGAAACCGGCATACAGCGCCGCTGCCGGAGCCAGCCCGCCCACCTGCTGGGCAAAGCCCGCGTAGGTGCGGAACAGAAACACCCACAGCCCCGCCACCCCGGCCAGCGCCAGCAGCAGGCCGATGTTGATGCGCGAGCCCTCGAACAGGCGGGGGATTTTGGTCACGGCCTCGAAGTTCTTGGTCTGCGGAAAGTTGAAGCCCATCGGGTCTTTCCAGGGGCCGTAGACCATGTAGTTGAGCAACTGGATGGCCACGTACACCAGCATCAGGCTGACCAGGATTTCGCTGGCGTTGAACCTGTCGCGCAGCAGGGCCGTGATGCCCGCCCACGCCATGCCGCCCAGCACACCCGCCACCAGGATGGCGGGCACGATCCAGCGGCTGGTGCTGGCATCGGCCAGCAGCGCCACGCCAGCGGCGGCCACCGCACCCATCACAAACTGGCCTTCGGCACCGATGTTCCACACGTTGGAGCGGAAGCACACCGCCAGCCCCAGCGCAATGATGAGCAGCGGCACGGCCTTGACCATCAGCTCGCTGATGGCGTAGCCGCTTTTGATGGGCTCCCAGAAAAACACTTCCAGGCCACGCACCGGGTCTTTGCCCAGGGCAGCAAACAGCACCACACCGATGACCACCGTGATCAGCAGCGCCAGCACGGGCGACAGGTAGCTCCACAGCGCAGACGGCTGGGGCCGGGCTTCGAGCTTAAGCATGGGCCACCTCCGCACCGGCCA
>CALMMY010000091.1 GCA_937868695.1 uncultured Comamonadaceae bacterium | reverse complement strand
TGGGCAGCCACTTCGCCTTCAGGGTGACCACCCATGCCATCGGCCAGCAGAAAAAAAGCCGACTCGCGGGTGTAGCAGTAACCCATGCGGTCTTCATTTTTTTCGCGCCCACCGCGCCGACTCACTTGGAAAACAGAAAATTTCATGATCAGCTCGATTTTCCTTCAGCAGGCTTTGGCTTGCTTTTTGGCACCCCGGCCTCATTGCCAAGCAAATTATCAAACTGGATGCGCATTTTCTCGGCCATGGTGAGCTTGGTGTAGCGGCGCTCGGTCTCGCGGCTCAATTCTTTTTGCAAGGCGAACACGGACTGAGGACGGGAGAGCGGATCCAGGTTCATGCACCACTCCACAACCTCAATCAGGTTGTCTGAGTACACCCCCCGCAGCCTGGAAAGGGCCAGTGAGAGGCGGTCTTTTTCCTGGCGCTGGGGTGCGTCGTTGGGCGGATAACCTTGCATGGATGCGTATATGCAAGCTCCGATGGCGTAAATATCGGTCCACGGCCCCATGGTTGAATCGCGCCGGTACATCTCGGGCGCGGCAAAGCCTGGCGTGTACATGGGGCGAATGAAGCTGCCTTCTTTGTTCAACACCTCGCGCGCGGCACCAAAATCAATCAGCACGGCGCGGTTGTCATCGGTGATGAATATGTTGGCGGGCTTGATGTCCAAGTGCAGCATTTTGTGCTGATGCACGATGCGCAATCCACGCAAAACCTCATCAAACAAAGACCGGATGGTGGACTCGCGGAATACTTTTTGTTTTTTGAGTTCACGCGCAGTGATGATGAAGTCTTGGAGAGATGCGCCCTCCAAATAATTCATCACCATGTACACCGTGTCGTTTTCTCGGAAGAAATTCAACACGCTGACCACCGATGCGTGTGAAATCTGGGCCAAAGCCCGGCCTTCTTCGAAGAAGCTTTTCAAGCCAAGCCGATACAGCGACAGCTTGTCAGGTTGAACCTGAGGCAGCAGCTCACCGGCAGCACGGGTGGCAAGCGAAGCAGGCAGATACTCTTTGATGGCCACCTGCTGACCTTGCTGATCAATGGCGAGATAAACCACACCAAAGCCACCCGCTGCCAGCTTGCGCACAACGCGGTAGTCTCCGATCACGGTATCTGGGGGAAGTGAGGCTGGTTTGACCTTTGACATAATCCTGCATGATGCCCAAGATGTGTTTGACTGGGCCTGATACCACCCTAGGGACAAAGCCAATGCCAGTTTACAGCATGACCGGATACGCCACCTTGCAGAGCAAACCGGCAAACGCAGATGCCCCCCCTTCGCCCACCGTCGGCATTGAAATTCGCTCTGTCAACAGCCGTTTTCTTGACCTTACATTCAAACTGTCCGATGAAATGCGCGGAGCGGAACCCGCACTTCGCGAATTGCTGGGCAAAGAACTGAGCCGAGGCAAAGTGGAAGTGCGCGGATGGACAGAAGGTCGGGGTGATGGTGTTGCCAGGCAGCCCACAACGGCCGAACTTCAAAAACTGGTTTCCATTCAAGACGGCATCCGGGCATGGCTGCCCACAGCCGAGCCTTTGTCTGTGGCCGAGGTTTTGGGATTGACCAGCCGCCAGGCGGCGGCAACACCTGTGGGTTTGCAGGGGGCCTTTCTCACATTGGCGGCACAAGCCGTGGACGCTTTGAAAGAAGCCCGAGCCCGCGAAGGTGCCCGACTCACAGACATGCTGCTGGGACACGTGGCCCAGCTGCGCGATCTGGCCAGTCTGGCCAGCCCGATGTTGCCCAAACTGGTCGAGCAACAACGTCTGCGTTTTTTGGAGCGCTGGAATGAAGCATTGGGCTCGACCGATGCCACAACATCGGCCAAAGAAGCCGCGCTGGATCGGGCTCTGTCGGAGGCCACTGCATTCGCCATCCGCATTGATGTGGCGGAGGAGCTGACACGGTTGACCTCGCACCTGGATGAAATTGATCGCCTTCTGCGCAAAGGCGGGGAACTGGGCAAACGGCTTGATTTCCTGATTCAGGAACTCCACCGTGAAGCCAACACACTGGGTTCCAAATCATCCAGTCTGGAGCTGACCAGAGTTTCTGTGGACATGAAGGTGCTCATTGAGCAATTGCGCGAGCAGGTTCAAAACATCGAGTGAGAAACCATACCAACGAAAGCAGAAACGGTTCAAGCATGGAATACGCAGGAAATTTGTTTGTGGTGGCCGCACCCAGCGGGGCTGGAAAGTCCAGTCTGGTGAATGCCCTCATGGAGGTGGACTCACGGCTGGCCCACTCCGTCTCCCACACCACCCGCCCTCCCAGAGGTCAGGAAGTGCATGGGCGTGAGTACTATTTTGTATCCCATGCCCAGTTTGATCAGATGGTGCAGCAAGGTGCCTTTCTGGAGTGGGCACATGTGCATGGCAACCGCTACGGCACATCCAAGCAAGCGATTGAAGAACGCATCTCCCAAGGGGGAGACATCATTCTCGAAATCGACTATCAGGGAGCCATCCAAGTCAAGCAGCTTTTTCACAATGCCATTCTGATTTTCATTCTCCCTCCCAGCTGGGAAGAGCTGAAATCTCGCCTTGAGCGGCGCGGTGAAGATGCCGATGACGTGATTGAAATGCGGCTTCAAAATGCTGCCCGTGAGGTGGGACAAGTCCAAGAATTCGACTTCGTTATAATTAACGAACGATTTGAACGGGCACTGTTCGATTTAAAGTCGATTGTGCATGCCCAAAGACTCAAATACGCAGCACAGCGTCGCACCCGCACCGACGTATTTTCCGCGCTGCAAATCTCCTGAACAACCCACAGACTGGTCAAAAATGGCACGCATTACCGTTGAAGATTGCCTGGAAAAAATTCCTAATCGTTTCGAACTTGTGTTGGCAGCCACCTACCGCGCCCGCATGCTGAGCCAAGGCCACACCGCCCGAATCGAAAGCAAGAACAAGCCTGGCGTGACCGCACTGCGTGAGATTGCCTCCGGCAAAGTTGGCATCGAGATGCTGAAAAAAGTACCTATCTGAGCCTCGGCCAGATGTAGATAGAAAAAAGCACCTTTCGAGGTGCTTTTTGTTTTTGAAACCAGTGGTGTTGAGCCATTGATGTTGGATCGGTTGCCGTTAAAGTAGTGGCATGAGCCACCTGCCACCACCACCTGATCCGAACCGTCCAGCAACTTCCAATGTGGCTGTAGCCAGTTTTGCGCAGTTGATCGAACAAGTGCGCTACCTGTCTGAACATGATCTCGAACAGGTTCGCCAGGCATACCGGTTTGCAGACGAGTCCCATCTGGGACAGATGCGTAAAAACGGTGATCCATACATCACCCACCCCATCGCAGTTGCGCTTCAGTGCGCAGAATGGCAACTGGATGCCCATGCACTTATGGCCGCGCTCATGCACGATGCCATGGAAGATTGCGGGGTCACCAAGCAAGATTTGATACAGCGATTTGGGGCTCCCGTGGCCGAGTTGGTAGATGGCTTGACCAAGCTCGACAAACTGGAATTCGATACGCGGGAGCAGAACCAAGCCGAGTCATTCCGCAAAATGCTTCTGGCCATGTCGCGGGATGTGCGTGTCATCTTGATCAAACTGGCAGACCGAACCCACAACATGCGCACAATGGGTGACATGCCCCGCAGCAAGTGGGGTCGCATTTCGCGCGAAACGCTGGAAATCTATGCCCCCATTGCCCACCGCCTGGGGCTGAATGTCACATTCAGGGAGCTACAGGACTTGTGTTTCAAACACATGCACCCGTGGCGGTACACCGTTTTGTCCAAGGCAACCAACAAGGCCAGGGCGAGACGAAAGGATCTGATTAAAAAAGTACAGGAAGAGGTGAAACACGCCTTGAAAGACCAAGGCCTGCAAGCCACCGTATTCGGTCGAGAGAAAACACTTTTCTCCATTTATTCAAAAATGGTGGAGAAGCACCTGACCTTCGCACAAGTCACAGACATGTACGGATTCAGGCTGATTTTCAACACACTGATGGAGTGCTACTCTGCTTTGGGTGTTCTGCACCAGCTTTACAAACCGCTGCCAGGAAAATTCAAAGACTACATTGCGATACCCAAAGTCAACGGTTACCAGTCATTGCACACAACGCTGGTTGGACCTGGTGGAACAAATGTGGAGTTTCAGCTGCGCACAACCGCAATGGACGTGGTGGCCGAGTCCGGGGTGGCGGCACATTGGCTGTACAAGGTGAATGCGCCCGAGAGTGAGGCCGCAACACGCCTGGGCACGCAATGGCTGCAATCCCTGCTCGATATTCAGCACGAAACCAAGGACGCAACGGAATTCTGGGATCACGTCAAAATTGACCTGTTTCCAGATGCGGTGTATGTGTTCACACCCAAAAGCAAGATCATGTCCATGCCCAGGGGCGCAACGGTCATTGACTTTGCATACGCCATTCACAGTGACATTGGTCACCGCACAGTCTCGGCCAATATCAATGGTGAACGCGTGCCACTGCGTACCGAATTGAAAAACGGTGATGTGATCGAAATCATCACCGCCAACATTCAAAAACCGAACCCAGCTTGGTTGAGCTTTGTGCGCACTGGGCGAGCCCGCTCCAAGATTCGGCATTTCCTGAAAACCATGGCTCTGGATGAGTCACTGGCTTTGGGTGAAAAAATGCTGTTGCAAGCCTTGAGAGTAGAAGGCATTGCCAACCTACCAGAATACGATGGCCCCTATCAACAAGTATGGGACAAATTGCTGCGGTCCACATCCAACCGCACCAAAGAAGAACTCCTGGCAGACATCGGCATGGGGCAGCGCATTGCAAGCATGGTCAGCAAGAAACTGGCTACGCTGCTGGCAGAAGTTGGCATCAAACCTGACGTGGTACTCATCAGTCAGGAGCGCTATTCGCCACAGCACGAAACCATCAGCCAGGGTGTTCTTGCGCTTGACGGCAGTGAGGGGGGCTCCATTCAGTTTGCATCCTGTTGCCATCCAATTCCGGGTGACCCGATCATTGGCTATCTCGGACGGGGTGAAGGATTGGTTATCCACACAGAAGATTGCCATGTCGGAAAAAAATTGCTGACCCGTGATCGGGAGCGTTTTCTGGAAGTGGAGTGGTCTGATGAACCGACCCGGTCGTTTGAGGTCGGGTTGCTGGTAACAGTAGAAAACGGCAAAGGGGTCTTGGCTCGCGTTGCTTCCACACTGACGGCGGCCGAAGCCGACATTACCCATGTGGACATGCGGGATGAACGAGCTGAACAGGCAACCGACCTGAAATTCACTGTGGCCGTGAGAGACCGTGAACACCTGACCAACATCATGAAAGCACTGAAGCGAACGTCCTCGGTGTTAAAGGCTCAACGCACAGGGAACGGGGTGAAAACAAAACCCCAGACTTGACCTGTCAGCTGCACACGTCAATATCCAAGATATTGGATTGCCACCACCGCGACAAATTCTGATCCAGATGGTGTGCGAATAAGCACCTCGTCGCCCAGGCGCTTGCCAAGCAGCGCTCGCGCCACAGGAGATACCCAGGTGATTTCAGACAGAGAACTGTTGGCCTCATCCACCCCCAGGATACGAACCCGCACCAAGTCACCAGACTCACGGGCGTATGTCACATCTGCACCAAAAAATATCTGGTCTGAGCCAGCGTGGATGCTTGAATCGACGATTTCAGCAATTTCCAGTCGATGAGTCAGAAATCGAATGCGACGGTCAATTTCACGGAGTCGCTTTTTGCCGTAGAGATAGTCCCCGTTTTCTGAACGATCACCGTTGCTGGCCGCCCAATGAACAACCTCGACCACTTTGGGACGCTCGTTGTCAATTAAATCAAGCCACTCAGCCCTCAGCCTCTCATAGCCTTGACGGGTGATGTAATTTTTCGCACCCGAACCGACCGAAAGAGGGGCGTTATTTTCATCGTCTGCATCAGACTCAAAGTTGAACGAACGCATTTCCAATGTTGAGTTCAAGCAATAAAAAAGCCTGCAAGTAAATTTACTTGCAGGCTTCTAATTGGTGCGGCTGGCAGGAATCGAACCCACGACCCCTTGGTTCGTAGCCAAGTACTCTATCCAGCTGAGCTACAGCCGCTATGCAATTATTGTAACACGCTTTTTGGTAGGGCGTGGCGGACTTGAACCGACGACCAAAGGATTATGAGTCCTCTGCTCTAACCAACTGAGCTAACGCCCCCCAAGAGCCGCTGATTGTAATCGGCGCACACCGTTACCGACTCTGACTGAGGGCATTGCTGACGAGCTTGGCTGTAATGTCCACGATCTGAATCATTTTTTCATAAGGCATGCGCTGGGGCCCAATGACACCCAACGTGCCGACAACGGCCCCATCCACTTCGTAAGGAGCGGAAACAATAGACAGGTCGTGACTGGGTATCAGCTGACCTTCACCACCAATGTATATACGTACGCCCTCGGCCTCACTGGAACTCTCAAGCAGCTGCATGAGCTTTGCTTTTTGTTCAAACAAATCGAACATCTTGCGCAAATTTCCCAAGTCATTGGAAAACTCGGTAACCGACAGCAAGTTGCGTTCACCCGAAATGACGACTTCATCCTGAGTTGTCATCGCTTGCACACCCGCATCGACTGCAGCACGCATGAGGGTGGTGATTTCCCCACGCAGACTGTCCACCTCACTGCGCAAACGCTCGCGCACCACCTCCAGAGCCAGGCCGGCATAGTGGGCATTGAGGAAATTAGAGGCTTCAATGAGTTGACTCTGGCTGTGCGACACATTGGTATGAACTACCCTGTTCTGCACATCCCCATCAGGCGCAACAATGATGATCAGCACCCTGCGCTCAGACAAACCGAGAAACTCAATGTGCTTGAATACCGATGTTCGCTTGGGAGCCATGACAACCCCCACAAAATGCGAAAGACTGGACAGAAGTTGAGCAGCATTGGCAATCACCTTTTGAGGCTGATCGGGGGCAATGGCGGGACTCGACAGCTCACCGGCTGACAGATCCAGAGAATCCCGTCGAACAGTGAGCATGGTGTCCACAAACAGCCGATACCCTTTCGGAGTGGGTATGCGACCCGCAGATGTATGCGGACTGGCAATGAGGCCGAGATCCTCAAGGTCACTCATCACATTGCGGATGGTGGCGGGCGACAAATCAAGCCCGGCGGCCTTGGACAGGGTTCGGGAACCAACGGGTTGACCATCGGCAATGTAACGCTCAACCAATGCCCGGAGAAGTAACTTTGCGCGACTGTCTAACATGTGTGGTGATTGAGTAGCTGTGTTGTAATTTGATCATGAATTTGCCCAATGTCCATTCGCATCACCGTCCTGCAAACGACGCTGTCCGTTTTGCCCATGTGGCCATTGTTGGCAAATATCAGGCCATTGGATCGCGTTCCGCCCTGGATGAAATAGCCCACTTCCTTCATGATCAGGGCTGCGATGTCGCCTTGGAAAAAGAAACGGCCCTCAACACAGGCCTGAGCCAGTATCAGCCACTGAGTATTGAACAGATTGGCAAGCAGTGTGACCTCGCACTCGTGGTCGGGGGTGATGGCACCATGCTGGGTGTGGCACGACAACTGGCCAAGTTTCGGGTGCCCGTCATTGGCATCAATCAGGGTCGGCTGGGGTTCATGACCGATGTTCGGTTTGAAGACTTCCCGTCCACCTTGGCGGGCATGCTGAGAGGCAAATACGAAGAAGATCCACGCACGTTGATGCAAGCCAGCGTCTGGCGCGATGGAGGTTCAATTTTTGATACGTTGGCCATGAATGACGTGGTCGTCAATCGCGCCTCGGCTGGCATGATTGAACTCAGGATCGATGTGGGTGGCCGCTTTGTGGCCATTCAGAGAGCAGATGGCCTGATCATTGCCACGCCGACTGGATCGACCGCATATGCCCTCTCGGCTGGTGGGCCACTGCTTCATCCGGCCATCGATGGTTGGGTCATGGCACCCATTGCACCACACACCCTGTCCAACCGCCCCATCGTCCTTCCATGTGCCCAGGAAATTGTGATTGAGATCATGGGGGGCCGAGAGATCAGTGCCAACTTTGACATGCAAACCTTCACCAGCCTCATCCACGGTGATCAAATCAAAGTCACCCGTTCTCAGCACCAATTGCGCCTGCTGCATCCCACGGGATGGAGTCACTTTGACACCTTGCGCAACAAGCTGCACTGGAATGAAGGTGCCATCGGATCTCAACACTGAAACCGCGCCATGAGCCTTTTGCGCCTTACCCTGAAAGACTTTGTCATTGTCAGCCAGCTGGAACTGGATTTGTCATCGGGTTTTACGGTTCTGACCGGAGAAACCGGGGCGGGAAAATCCATTCTGATCGATGCCTTGCAACTGGTACTGGGCGGACGGGCTGACCCCGGCACCATCCGGGACAAGCAAGCCAAGGCAGAAGTCAGCGCAGAGTTCAAACTCACACCCGAGGCCAGGGAATGGCTGCGCAAAATGGAGCTGGACGACACAGAGCCCACGCTGCTCCTGCGCAGAACCGTGGACACACAAGGGCGAAGCAAGGGCTGGATCAACAGCACGGCAACCACAGCGGCCCAGTTGCGTGAGGTGGGCGGATTGCTGGTCGAAATTCATGGGCAGCATGCGTGGCAGGGCCTGATGCAACCAGAAACCACCCGAGCACTTCTCGATGGTTATGGACGTATTGACAGCGCAGCCCTCTTGCCGCTGTGGCAAGCATGGAAATCCGCCCGAGAAGCACTGGATCACGCACGATCCCATCAGACCGCTGCGCTGGCTGAACAAGATCGGCTGCTGTGGCAAATCGCTGAACTGGACAAGCTGGAACCCACACCAGCGGGCTGGGATCAGCTGCAAGAGGAGCATGATCGTCTGGCCAATGTGCATGCCTTGCTGGAAGGAGCCCAGGCTGCCACGGGCATGCTCTCGGAGGCAGACGACAACGCGATCAGCCTGCTGTCAAGGGCCACACAGCAACTGCGCCAACGGCAGCACATGGAACCCCGCTTTCTGCCGCTGCTACAGAGCCTGGAACAGGCTGCGCTGTTGACAGATGAAGTGGCCAGGGAGCTGAATGCTTACCTCAGGCACACAGAAGCCGATCCAACCCGATTGGCAGAAATCGACCAGAAAATGGGAACTTGGATGAGCTTGTCCAAGCGCAACCGATGCACCCCAGAACAGTTGCCCCAGCTCTATCTGGAGAAAAAGCAACAGTTGGCCGCTTTGTCAGCTTCCATCGACACCGCCACACTGGAAGCAAACTGCCGGGAGTGTGAAGCGGTTTACATGAGCAGTGCGAAAGAAATATCGAAACTCAGACATGCTTGTCAGGCACAGCTGGCTTTTGATATCTCAGCTGTGATGCAGCGCCTTGGAATGGTTGGTGGCCGGTTTGAAGTGCGCCTGTCTGCCTTGCCTGTCGCCCAAGCATTCGGACTGGAGTCTGTGGAGTTTTTGGTTTCAGGACACACGGGTGCCGAAGCCAAACCCATCGCCAAAGTGGCATCAGGGGGTGAGTTGTCGCGCATTGCCCTGGCCATCGCAGTGACAACCAGCCAACTGGGAACATGCCCAACACTGATTTTTGATGAGGTGGATTCCGGTGTGGGCGGGGCCGTGGCCCATACCGTGGGCAAACTCATGGCTGCATTGGGGCAGCATCGGCAGGTATTGGCCGTCACACACCTGCCGCAGGTGGCCGCCTGTGCCAATCACCATTTGCATGTTTCCAAATCCGACATCGGGGGCCAAGTCATCAGCCGCGTCAGTACATTGGACACAGCTGCCAGGGAGCTGGAAATTGCCAGAATGCTGGGAGGTTCACAACTGAGCCATGCGGCTCTCAACCATGCAAGGGAAATGCTGGCCTTATGAAATCACTGCAACTCGTTTTGATCACCGGCATGTCAGGCTCCGGGAAGTCGCTGGCACTGGCAGCTTTGGAAGACGCTGGTTTTTACTGCGTTGACAACCTGCCTCCTGAGCTGCTGGAGGTTTTTGTGGCACTCCAGCATGGCAAACACAACAGCAAGGTCGCCGTGGCCATTGATGTGCGCAGCGCACACTCCCTGCCCGGTTTGCCAGCACGGCTGAAAAGCTTGGGTCACACGGGTGTGGAGATGACCAGCATCTTTCTGGATGCCAGAGATGACGCACTGGTCAGGCGTTTTTCGGAGACACGCCGGGGACATCCGCTGTCAACCAAGCAAGCATCCAATGACGAGCATGGACTGCTGGAAGCCATCCACCATGAACGGGACATGCTGAGCGAACTCCGGGAGCAAGCCATGGTCCTTGACACCAGCTTGCTTCGCCCCGCCAAACTACTGAGTCAGATCAAGGAGATAGTCAACAATGCACGCCATGAGTTGACATTGCAGTTTGAATCGTTTGCGTTCAAGCGGGGAATTCCGATGGGGGCCGACTATGTGTTCGATGTACGCATGCTCCCCAACCCGCACTATGAACCGGGTCTGCGCGAACTGACAGGCCGGGACAAACCCGTGGCTGATTTTTTACAGGATCAACCTCAAGTCGGCTTGATGATCGAACACATCTCTGCATTTCTGACCCATTGGTTGCCCGAGCTGCAAAAAGACCACCGAAGTTACGTGACCGTGGCCATCGGCTGCACTGGTGGCCAGCACCGATCTGTTTACATTGCAGAAGCCCTTGCCAAGGCCTTTGCAAAGCCTTGGCAAGCCAAGTGCAGACACCGAGAATTTCAGGTCTGATGCCGAAATAGCCCAACAGCTGGTGCAATCTGCACAATCATCTCAGCCTGTTGATTCACACCATTGGGCAAGCCAACGTGAAACAGGAGCAGGCACCCCCCCTGCAACCGCACAACCAGGCTGTACCCATTGACCTGCTGCACCGAAAACGGCGTTCAACAGGTCTGCGTCCCATTTCGCACTCTCATCGGGCAAGCTCGCCACCACGGGCTGCAATATGAGATCGCGGTGAGTCAGTGTGTGGGTCACTGGGACGGGTACTTCAATGGCTGCCGGATTGAACCGGCTCACCACAGCGTCCAGTTCTGATCTGTCATTAAAGACAGGAAAACAATACATACGCGCCCAAATTCCAGTGGCTGGCCGTTGAGCAAGCCAGACTCTGCCCCCTGGCAACCTCAGTACCAACAGCCACCATCTGACAGTTGAGCGTTGGGTTCTTCGGCTTTTGAATGGCAACGTCAATTGGTTTCCAGAGCGCAATGCCTCACAACGACCAGCCAGCGGGCAGTCCGCACAAGCGGGTTGATGACGTGTGCAGACTGTGGCCCCCAGATCCATCAACCCCTGCGTGTAGCGCGCCATGTCTGACATCGCATCACAGCCAGTCTCACCGTTTGGCCTTGATGTATTCACAGCGGTGGCAATGTCAGCATCACTTGGCATGGTGACTTTGCATTGCGCCAGCACCATCAATTTTTTTTCAGCCGATTTTTGGGACAAGTCCTCATCAAAGCCGTGATACCTGGCCAGTACACGCTTCACGTTGCCATCAAAAATTGACACGCGCTCACCAAAGCAAAAAGCAGCAATGGCGGCCGCTGTGGATGGGCCAATACCCGGCAATTGGGCCAACGTCTCGGAATGGGAGGGAAACTGCCCGCCCCAGTCAGCAACCACCTTTTGGGCGCACAAGTGCAAGTTGCGGGCGCGGCTGTAATAGCCCAAGCCACTCCAGGCGGCCAACACATCGTCCTGCTGTGCCTGAGCCAAAACAAACACATTGGGAAAACGGGCAATGAATTTTTCGTAATAGCCCAATACGGCTGACACCTGTGTCTGCTGCAACATGATCTCAGACAGCCACACCCGGTATGGATCCCGGGTGTTCTGCCACGGCAAACTGTGCCGTCCTTTGACAGCCTGCCAAGCAACGATGGTCTGAAAGAAATCCGGCTCCGACTGCTTTTCAAGCATCACTGGCTATGCCAACACAGCATTGGGCTGCTCTGTCAGCGGATCTGCCACCACGGGCAAAAGCAAGTTTTGAGCGTGAGCGGACAGTTGCACTTGGTACTGGTTGTTCTGGTTCATCAGCTCAGTGATTTCCTGCATCCGTTCATCCAGTCCACCGGCGGCTTCCTGAATGCGTGTGACTGCTTCCATTCGCCTGGAAAAATTGCGCCTGCGGTCACGCAACTGCCCATCAAGTTGCGTGGCTGCCGACTTGTTCCACCCTTCCAACTCGGATGCGGCCAGCTCAAATACCTCGCGCAGCCTGGCCAGCAATGCCCGACCAAGGCGATCGGAGAATTCCGGTTTAGCCAACTTCAACGCATAGCCCACACTCAGATACTGCACATGGTCTTTCTCAATGTCATTGAGTAGTTGGCTGAAATGCATCAAGTCGGGTGGAGGAGTCATTTGCAATGACATACCAAACTCCGCATTCAGCTGGTTGAAGCTACTGGACAGCATCAAATTGATCTCTTGGGCAATCTGTCCGGCCTGGGTGAGCAACGCTCGCAAACCTTCGAAGGTCTGTGCGTATGTTTTGCGCACCCCCAACTTCAAACCTGGCTCTTTGAGACGACTGGTGAGACTCGCCACTTCGTTGCCGACCTGCGCATGCCCGAGTGCATCGTAGAGTCTGGTCAACATTTTCAGGTGGATGGTTCGCACTGCCTGAATGCGCCCTCCGCTTTGCTCAAACTCATGCTGCTCCTGCTCAATGCGCATTCGCATGTGTTTGATGACCGAGGTATTTTTCCCACGCAGACCTTCCAGCTCCTGCAACTGCTCGGTCAAATCCCGGTTGCGGGACTGGATGATCTTTTCTGCCCGTTTGACCAGCTTGGCCACACCCGCACCCACAGCCCCCATCAGCAACTGCCTGCGCTGACCGATGATGCCGTCCACCAGCACCTGCTCCAACTTGGGTAGCTGACTGGCATCGAGCAACGGTGCATCGCGTTGAATTTTGGCCACCAGCCCTTTTTGGGCTGATACGGCCAGCACACGTGCGGGTTCGACTCCCAGAATGGCCGCCGAATTTTCACGCTGGCGCTGAATCTGCTGCGCAACCTGCCCTGAAGTGCTGAGTTCATCCCAGAGCGTGTCAATTTTGTTCAGAACGACAAGGCGACCACCCGGATTGGAACCGGATGCATTCAAGTGTTCACGCCAGATACGCAGATCCGACTGTGTCACACCAGTGTCGGCACCCAGAATAAACACGATCGAGTGGGCCTGAGGCAACAAGCTGAGTGTCAGCTCTGGCTCAGCACCAATGGCATTGAGACCTGGGGTATCCAAAATGACCAGCCCCTGCTTCAGGATGGGATGGGCAATGTTGATCAGGGCATGTCGCCATTTGGGGATTTCGAGGCACCCGTCCTCGCCCAACATGCTTTTGTCCACGCCGCCTTCCGCCTGCCAGAAGCCAAGCTGCTCGGCCTCCTCGGGTTTCACACGGATCACTTCAGCCACCTTGGCCATGGAGTCGGCCAAGCCCTGCGCATCGGCCACATTCAGATGAACAGTTTCCCACTCTTCTGAGCGGTCACGCCACTCAGAAAGGGAGCGCGACTGCAAACGGGTGGCAATGGGTAGCAAACGCAAACAGGCCGGAAGCTCTGGGTCATACCCCAATTCAGTGGGGCACATGGTGGTGCGCCCTGCACTTGCCGGCATGATGCGCCGACCGTAGCCAGCAAAAAACAATGCATTGATCAGCTCGGATTTCCCGCGTGAGAACTCTGCCACAAAGGCGACCATCACCTTGTCGCCCTTGACACGCTGCTGCAAAAACTCCACTTGCTCCGCCACAGCAGCATCCAGCAAATCATGCTGCCGCAACCACTCAGTCAATCGGTGCAACTCGGAAGAAAAGCGCGAGCGCCAACGGCTGTGCTCGTCAAAGTTCTGATTGAAATTCATGGATGAATGGACAGACATAGTGCGCGCAATATACATCGCAGCCTCACGCACTGAGCGCACGCCAACATCAGCATTGCTGGCAAACTGCACAAAAGAAAGTAGAACGTTGCCCTTGCTGGATGCGGCCTATGGCATTCGCACACACCGGACAAGGCAACCTCTCTCGACCATAGACTGCGGCCTGTGTTTGAAAGTGCCCAGCCTGACCATCGGCGCTGGAAAAATCACGCAACGTGCTCCCACCTTGTGCCACAGCACGGGCCAACGTGGAGCGAATGGCCGCATGCAACCTACGCAATCGCACCATGTCCACCTGATCAGCACGGCGAGTGGGGGCAATGCCCGCTTGAAACAAAACTTCACACGCATAGATGTTGCCAACGCCAACCACAACATCACCAGCCAGAAGCACCTGCTTGATGGCCGAGCGCCGCTTGGCCATCTGTTGAACAAACACCTCTGCATCAAAGTCGTCCGACAACGGCTCCACACCCAGCCGCCCCAGCAGTTTGGTCACGATGGGTTGCTGTAGATCCGGGGCATACACAACGGCACCAAAACGTCGGGGGTCGTTCAAGCGCAATGTCCCCGCCGAAGTCCGCATGGAAAAATGGTCATGCGCGCCCGCTGGCGGCAAATCGGATGCAAACAAAAGGCTGCCGGACATGCCCAGATGGATCAACAAAACCCCTCCAGTGGACTGCACGGGCACACCCTCCGCCGGGTCACGATGAAGGTGCAGCAGCAAATACTTGCCACGTCGCCCGACATCCGTCACCCGCAAACCACACAACGAATCGGGCTCCACACCCAAAGGCCAGCGCAATGGTTTGCCCAAACAAACAGATTGAATCTGTCCACCTGCAATCCGGTCTGAAAAACTCAAACGAGTGACTTCGACTTCTGGCAGCTCAGGCATGGGCAGGGGTGGATCATGGTGAAGAATCGCGCCAACAAATACGCTGGCAGCATTCAATTATCATGGCCCGATGATTCTTCTGCCCATTTTTCGCCCTCTGGCAACCGCACAAAAAGCCTCTGTGCATTTTTGGCCTTGGACTCGGTCTGCGGCGAGATCCTTCCGGGCGAATCAGTCATGGCATGCACCGCAGATGGCCACAGATCACGCACATCTTCGCTGTTCACGCTGGGCATGGATCGTCCCGCTTGCGCTGACCTTGTGTACTCTGGGGAATCAAGCCACCGCAGCCCCCCAAACAAAAACCACACAATCCGCAACCACCAGCAACACCGCAGCGGACAACAGCGCTCTGGAAGCCGAACTGGTGTACATGGTGCTGCTGGGTGAAATGCAGATTCAGGCAGGCCATCCTGGGGCTGGATACTCACTCATTCTGGAGGCAGCCCGCAAGTCCGATCATCCAGAACTGTACCGACGCGCTGTCAATATTGCCGTGCAATCGCGCTCCGGAGATGCCGCTCTGGCTGCCACCAAAGCCTGGGCCAGTGCTCACAAACGCTCACCTGAGCCGCTGCGCATTGCCCTGCAAATCATGCTGAATCTGAATCAGATTGAAGGCAGCCAGCACCAGCTTGATCAGCTGCTGGACATCACGCCGGAGGCCGAACGCAGCTCTTTACTCGATGCGATCGGTCAGACCTACGCCCGCACCTCCGACCACAGCGCTGCATTGCGGGTGGCCACGCAAAGCCTGCTCAAGTGGCAACACCCCCCCTCCACCGCTGGCAGTGCATGGGCGGCCTTGTCGCGCATTCAGCTGGCAGCTGGCCTCACGAAACAAGCCAGGGAGTCTCTGGACAACAGCCTGAACGCGACACCATCGACACCCGCCCCCGGCCTGCTTGCAGTGGAGTGGCTGAACACAGCGGTCGAACCCATTGCACACGAACGGCTTCAACGGTATTTGGATGCGCACCCCAACCTCCATACAGTCAGGTTGGCCTATGCCCGACATCTGCTGGGTACCAGCCAGTGGGCTGAAAGCGAAAAGCAACTGCTCACCCTGAGCACCCATCAACCGCAACTCGCCGAGGCCTGGCTGATGCTGGGCGCACTGCAGCTGCAAAGTCAGCGACTGGCCGATGCACAAGCCAGCTTGAAGCGTTACCTCGATCTGTCATCTTCACTGGAGCCCGAACAACGCGAACGCGGAGACACACAGGCCTACCTGTCACTGGCCCAAATAGCCGAACAACAAAAGCAGTTTGAGGAAGCCAGACAATGGCTGGATCGCATCGGTGTCACCGAAGATCTGCTGCGCATCCAGCTGCGGCGCGCCTCGTTGCTCAACCGCGAAGGCAAACTGCAAGAGGCGATTGAATTGATTCGGGCCACCCCAGAACAAAAAGCCACCGATGCACGGGCCAAACTGCTGGCGGAAGCCCAGTTGCTGAAAGATGCCAAGCAGACAGCAGCCGCATTCAAACTGCTCAACCAAGCCATCGAACAAGCACCGGATGATGCTGATGTGCTGTACGAGCAGGCCATGCTGGCCGAGAAACTGGGCCGGTTTGCAGACATGGAGCGCAGCCTGCGCCGCGTCATCGAGATCGAACCCAACAACGCCCATGCCCACAATGCCCTGGGTTACTCACTGGCAGACCGCAATGAACGTTTGCCCCAGGCCAAGGAATTGATCGAAAAAGCCCTCGGTCTTTTGCCAAACGATCCGTTCATTCTTGACAGCTTGGGATGGGTGGAGTTTCGCCTCGGAAACACAGCAGAGGCTGTGCGCCTTTTGCGCAATGCAATGCAGTTGCGTGCAGATGCCGAAATCGCTGCCCACCTGGGTGAGGTTCTCTGGTTCATAGGCGAACGCGAAGAAGCTTTGCGCATCCTGCGCCAGGCACATACTCTTCAACCCGACAGCGAAACCCTGCAATCCACACTCCAGCGCCTTGGAATCAGACTGTAAACAAGCACTGGGCGGCCACCGTATCCTGGTCAGATATCGGTCGGCCCCACATCCTCACTTCACTGCACACATGACACTGCGCCCCCCCACGCGCCGCCAAATCATGGCGGCCCTGACCAGTTCAACCGTACTGTTGTTTGGCTGTGCAACACCAAGGGGGCAGCACAGTGGTGCTGGGCATGGATCTTCGGCTTGGTTCGGGCGCATCAGCATTCGCACACTGACCGACCCGCCACAACAGTTTTCCGCCTCGTTTGAACTGCGAGGCAACGCAGAAACAGGCCAACTCACACTCATCAGCCCCATCGGAACCACGCTGGCACAAGCTCGCTGGACACCTGCTGGTGCAGAGCTGGAGCAGGGCAATTCACATCAAACGTTCAGCAACATGAACGCATTGACCACCGCCCTGCATGGCAGCCCTTTACCCGTGACGGCCATGTTCAGCTGGCTGCAAGGCCAGCCCTTGGCCGCCGATGGCTGGAGCGTCCAACTCGACCAAGCCAGCACCGGGCGCATTCAGGCCACGCGCACAACACCTGAGCCAGCCACAGACATCCGCATCATCCTGGACAAGCCAGATTGACGATTGACACCATGAGAAGCCTGCTCGACATCCCCGCCCCCGCCAAAATCAACCTGTTTTTGCACATCACCGGGCGCAGGGCCGATGGCTACCACCTGATGCAATCGGTGTTTGTGCTGCTGGATCTGTGCGACACCTTGCACATCGAAACCAGGGCCGATGGCCGCATTTCGCGTGCTGACATCGGCAGTTCAACACAGGGCAGCGACCCTCTGCCCGACAACGATTTGTGCGTGCGCGCTGCCCGCCTGCTGCAAGCCACCACCGGCTGCACACAGGGTGCGCACATCCAACTGGAAAAACGCATACCCACCCAGGCCGGACTGGGTGGCGGGTCGTCCGATGCAGCCAGCACCCTGCTCGCCTTGAACAAACTTTGGCGCACCCGTCTGAGCAGACAAGAACTGACCGCCATCGGCCTCCAACTCGGTGCGGATGTGCCCTTTTTTCTGCTGGGAGACAACGCCTGGGTCGAAGGCATTGGCGAACAACTGACCGCCATTGACTACCCGCCCACACCCTTCATGCTGCTCAAACCACCTGTCGGTTTGTCCACCATTCAGATTTTCAAAGATCCAAATTTGAAACGCGACACAAAGCCTGCTACAATCGCAGGCTTCGCGGAAATCGAGAACGAACACAAACATCTGTTTGGACGTAACGATCTCCAACCCGTCGCAGAAACCCATTGCCCTGACATCAGGCACTGTGTTGATCTGCTGAAAGCCTACCAGCCTTCAGCTAGAATGACGGGATCGGGAAGTACGGTGTTCGCACCTTGGTTTTTGAACCATGATTTGCAGGCAATTCCAAGCAATTGGTATCACCTTCGATGCATGAGTTTAAAAAATCATCCGCTGAAACATTGGGCTGATTAAGTTCAGGTCAATTTTCAGAGTATGCTTCGCGGTGTTTTTTTGGATGACTGGGTCACCAGCCATCAGCGTAGGGGAGTCGCCAAGTTGGTAAAGGCACCGGATTTTGATTCCGGCATGCGAGGGTTCGAGTCCTTCCTCCCCTGCCACCAACATTCTTTTGCACATTCGCATCGCGGCCAGTCAGCACACCGCTGACTCGGTTTGTCGCTTCTGCTGGAACGCTCATGCAACCCCAACCCCCTGATTTCATGATTTTTACCGGCAATGCCAATCCGGTACTGGCCTCTGAAATTGCCCGTCACACGGGCACCACGTTGGGCTCTGCCAATGTGGGCCGCTTCTCCGATGGCGAAGTCACTGTTGAAATCACGCAGAACGTGCGCGCCCGCGATGTATTCGTGATCCAGTCCACCTGCGCACCCACCAACGAGAACCTGATGGAACTCATCATCATGGTGGATGCCCTCAAGCGTGCATCGGCAGAGCGCATTTCTGCTGTCATCCCCTACTTCGGCTATGCACGCCAGGATCGTCGCCCCCGCTCCAGCCGCGTGCCCATCACAGCCAAAGTGGTTGCCAACATGCTGCAAGCTGTGGGCGTGTCCCGCGTGCTGACCATGGATCTGCACGCCGACCAGATCCAGGGTTTCTTCGACATCCCCGTGGACAACATCTACGCCTCGCCCGTGCTGCTGGGTGATCTGCGCCAGAAAAGCTACCCCGACCTGCTGGTGGTCTCCCCTGACGTGGGTGGTGTGGTGCGTGCCCGTGCGCTGGCCAAACAGCTCGATTGCGACATGGCCATCATCGACAAGCGCCGCCCCCGCGCCAACGTGTCCGAAGTGATGCACGTGATCGGTGACATCGAAGGCCGCAACTGCGTCATCATGGACGACATGATCGACACCGCTGGCACCCTGGTGAAAGCCGCCGAAGTGCTGAAAGAACGCGGTGCCAAGCATGTGTATGCCTACTGCACCCACGCCATCTTCTCCGGCCCGGCCATCGAGCGCATCTCCAAAGGTTCTGCCCTGGACGAAGTGGTCGTGACCAACACCATCCCCCTGAGCCAGGCAGCCCAGGCATGCAAGAAAATCCGCCAACTCTCCGTGGCACCGCTGATGGCCGAAACCATTGCGCGCATTGCTTCGGGCGAGTCGGTCATGAGTTTGTTTGCTGACCAAGAACATCTGGTCTGATCAGCCGACAACACCGCAACAACCGCGCACTCCGATGGGGCTGATCAAGCTCCCGATGCTGCGGTTGTTTTTTTAACTGGGGCGCTCTGGTCGCGGAGCCTACCCCGTCAGGAGTATCCAAATGATGAAATTTGTCGCTTTCGAGCGCGCTAAGCAGGGCACGGGTGCGAGCCGCCGTCTCCGCAACACAGGCCGTACACCCGGCATCGTTTTTGGCGGTTCCACCGACCCCGTTCAGATCGAACTCGATCACAACGCTCTGTGGCACGCCCTGAAGAAGGAAGCCTTCCACGCTTCCATCCTCGAAATGGAATTGGCTGGCCAAACCCAGCAAGTGGTTCTGCGCAACGTGCAATACCACCCTTTCAAGCAACTCGTGCTGCACGTTGACCTGCAACGCGTGGACGAACGCACCCGCCTGCACAAGAAAGTGCCTCTGCACTTCATCAACGCTGACCAGTCTCCTGCTGTCAAGGCCGACAAATGCCTGGTCAACACCCCCATGACCGTGGTTGAAATCGAGTGCCTGGCCACCGCCCTGCCCGAATTCATCACCGTGGACCTGGGCAAGATGACCAAGGGCACCTCACTGCACATCAAGGATCTGGTGCTGCCCGCCGGCATCAAGGCCGTGACCCATGGCCGTCCCAACCAGACCGTGGCCAGCATGGTCGAGCCCGAGCCAGAAGTGGTGGCCGCACCCGTGGCCAAGGTTGACGACAAGAAAAAAGGCAAAGGCAAGAAGTAATTCTTCCTCCGCCGGTGTTCAACACCTCGCAGAAAAGCCCGCCCACAGCGGGCTTTTTTGTTGGAGAAAAGCATGATCAAACTGCTGGTGGGCCTGGGCAATCCTGGCCCGGATTACGAAGACACACGCCACAACGCCGGTTTCTGGTGGATAGATGGCCTGGCACGTCAGCTGGGTGTGCGCCTGCAACTGGAGCGCGGCTATTTCGGACTGATGGCACGCACCACGGTGCAGGGCCAGACCATCTGGCTGCTGGAGCCCCAGACCTTCATGAACAAATCGGGCCAGTCGGTAGCCAGCCTGGCACGGTTTTTCAAGATTGCGCCCCAGGAAATTCTGGTGGCCCACGACGAGCTGGATCTGCCTGCTGGCGAAACCAAACTCAAGCTGGGCGGCAGCCACGCAGGCCACAACGGGCTGCGCGACATCCACGGCCAACTGGGCAGCGCCGACTACTGGCGGCTGCGCATCGGCATCGGTCACCCCGGACACAAAGCCGAAGTGGTGAACTGGGTGCTGAAGAAACCCAGCCCCGAACAGCGCGAGGCCATTGAACTGGGCATAGAACGCAGCCTGAAGGCCGTCAATGACCTGGTGCTGGGCCAGATGGACAAAGCCACCGTGCAAATCCACACCAGCAAACCGCCCCGCCCCAAGCCGCCACGCAAAGAACTGCCAGCTGGTTCACCGCCAGCGGCCACCACAGCGGCGACGGAAACACCAGCCAAGTGATGGGGTGCCGCACATCCATCGCATCAGGCGAACCCATCCGCAGCGAGTTGAGCTTGCCGACGCATGCCAACTGATTCCGGCAAGGATCGGTCGGCTGCGGCCTGTCAGACTGTTTTTTGCAGACGCAGGTATTTCTGCATCAGTGTTTCGCGGCTTTCGACGTGTTCCGGGTTGACCGGGATGCAGCTCACCGGGCACACCTGCATGCACTGGGGCTCGTCAAAATGGCCCACGCATTCGGTGCATTTGGCCGGGTCGATTTCATAGATGGACTCGCCCATGTAAATGGCCTGGTTGGGGCATTCGGGCTCGCACACATCGCAGTTGATGCATTCCTCGGTGATCATCAGCGCCATGCTCTGCTCCTCACGCCTGCACCACGGGCGACAGGGCGCTGGCCACCGGCGGGCTGACCATGCCGGAGACATCGCCTCCGAGTTTGGAAATCTCGCGCACCAGTGTGCTGGAAATGCACTGCAACTCGGCCTGTGGCAGCAGCAGCACAGTTTCCACACCCGGATGCAGCTTGCGGTTCATGGCCGCCATCTGGGCTTCATAGTCGAAGTCGGTCAGGTTGCGGATGCCGCGCACCACCGCACAGGCCGACTGCTGGCGGCAGAAATCCATGATCAGGCCATCGAAGGGCATGACCCGGATGTGCGGCTGGTCGGCCAGGGCCGCCTGGGCCAGCGCAATGCGCTGCGCCAGGCTGAACCGGGTGGTCTTGTGGTGGGCCACGGCCACGGCAATGATGAGCTCGTCAAACAGACCCGCAGCGCGGCGGGCCACATCTTCATGGCCGAGGGTGATGGGATCGAACGTGCCGCTGTAAACCGCTGTGCGCTTCATGGTGTGCCTGGAAGTGGATGCTGAAGTCTTGGGAAACTTGGGAAAAGGGTGGCGATTATCGGCGGCGGCTCATGCACCTGCTGGCGTGTCAACCGCTGCATCCGTTGCCGCTGCGCTGGCAG
>CALMMY010000090.1 GCA_937868695.1 uncultured Comamonadaceae bacterium | reverse complement strand
TTTTCAGCTTGGCCGAGCAGGGGATGACGTTGGGGCCCCGGTAGCGCAGGTGCAGCAGTACGTTGATGAAGTGCAGCCGGATGCTGGCCACCAGCACCGCAGCCACCGGCACCAGCAGCAGGGGGCTGCCGTCGCGCTTGAGGCGGGTTTCGATCACGGCCCGCTCGTTTTTGCAGAACAGGCGCTGCACACGTTCAAGGGCAATCGGGTTGACGTTCCAGGTGTCGCCGCTGATGTAGTTGACGCGCTCCACCGTCAGGTCGGCGGGGGTGTGGAAGCGGTGGTACATGGCGGCGGTCAGGCGCAGCGTGATGTAGCGACCATCGGCCACCTGCTGGGCCAGCGGCACCGAGCCCAGCAGTTCCACCAGGTTGTAGGGGTAGCGTTTGGCCTGAAACACCGAGGTGCCTTGCACAGCGCCACACGTACCCACGATGCCGTCGCTGGGGCTGCACACCACGTCGGCATCGGCATCAAACGGGCGCGCGCCGGGCTTGAGTTCGCGGGTAAAGCACTCGTGCAGGCTGTTGAAATGGGTGGTTCGGGCATCGCTCAGATCGAGCGGGGTGAACCAGTTCCACACCACCATCGAGGCCCGTGTCAGCCAGGGGCTGCGGATGCGGCTGAACCAGCCCATCCAATGCGTGAAGGTGATGCGCGGAATGCGGTTGGTGAGCAGAAAGTTCAAGTCCTCCTGCCACAGCTGTTTCAGCAGGGGCGGGGATTTTTTCATCGGTTTGTCAAGGTGCATGGCTACAACTGTCACTTTCCAAATTGAAAGCTTGATGACATGCCCACTGAAACCTTGCTGGCCACCCTGGCTCTGGCGGCTCTCCCGGCGGCTTTGTACAAGGCCTGGCGGCGCTTGCAACTGTCGCGGGCCAAGCACCCGTCGCTGGCCGGGCACTCGCTGTGGGCCAAGCGGATTGCCCGCCTGGTGCCGGGCTACAGCTACACCGAGGCCGAGTTTTTTTCCGCCGACGGTGCGCCGCCCGAGGTGCAGGCCTTGCGCCGCGCCGGGTTTGCCCGGCTGTCGCAAGTGCTGCGCATGCGTTCATCGCGCACGCTGGCGCTGACTGCCGAGGTGCGTGAGGGCTTGTCTGACCTGCAATTCACCGGGCGCTACCGCGTGCCCTTCCAGTTCAGCGAGTATGTGCGGGCCAACCTGCCGCTGGGTGCGTTCTGGGCCAGCGCCGAGGGTGTGGAGCTGACCGATCTGGACGGCACCCGCTGCATCGACCTGACCGGCTCGTATGGCGTGAACGTGTTTGGCCTGGACTTTTACAAAGCCTGCATGGCCGAAGGGTTGGCGCTGGGCAACAGCCTGGGGCCGGTGCTGGGCGGCTACCACCCCTGCGTGGCTGCCAACGTGGCGCGGCTGAAAGCAATTTCGGGGCTGGACGAGGTGAGCTTCCACATGTCGGGCACCGAGGCGGTGATGCAGGCCGTGCGCCTGGCCCGCTACCACACGCACAAGCGCTATGTGGTGCGCTTTACCGGGGCCTACCACGGCTGGTGGGAGGACGTGCAGCCCGGCCCCGGCAACCCGCTGCCCCCGCGCGAAACCTACACCCTCAAAGACATGGGCGATGCCGACACGGTGCGCGTGCTGCGCACCCGCACCGACATTGCCTGCGTGCTGGTCAACCCCTTGCAGGCCCTGCACCCCAACCGCAACGCCCCCGGCGACTCCACGCTGGTGGACGGCCAACGCAGCGCCGGGTTTGACCGCGCCGCGTACACCGCCTGGCTGCACACCCTGAGGCAGGTGTGTACCGAGCGCGGCATCGTGCTGATTTTTGACGAGGTGTTTGTGGGCTTCAGGCTGGCCCCCGGCGGCGCACAGGAATACTTTGGCGTGCAGGCCGACATGGTCACCTACGGCAAAACCCTGGGCGGCGGCCTGCCCGTTGGCGTGGTGTGCGGCAGGCAGCACCTGATGCAGCGCTTCAGGCCCGAGCGCCCGGCAGACATCTGCTTTGCGCGGGGCACCTTCAACGCCCACCCCGCCGTCATGGGGGCCATGCACGCTTTCCTCGACCGGCTGCAAACGCCCGAGGTGCAGGCCATCTACAGCGGGCTGGACGAACGCTGGCTGGCGCGGGCCGCTGCTTTCAACCAGGCCATGACCGAGGCCAACCTGCCGCTGCGGGTGGAGGCGCTGTCCAGCATCTGGACAGTGACCTACCAGCTGCCATCGCGCTACCACTGGCTGTTGCAGTTTTATTTGCGCGAAGCCGGGCTGGCGCTGAGCTGGGTGGGCACGGGCCGTTTCATCTTCAGCCTGAACTTCAGCGATGCCGACATGGCCGAGGTGACCCGCCGCGTGGTCACCGCCTGCCAGCACATGCAGGCCGACGGCTGGTGGCGGCAAGGCCCAGGCAGCCAGCCCAAGGCCATTCGGCGGAAAATAATGAAAGAAATGTTGCAGATGCGTTTTACTGGTATGCGTGGGTAGCTATCGGTTGTGTAGTGGTGTGTCGTTTCTCGCCTGGCTAGTGTAGTAGCGTGCCGAGCCGTGCTGACGTGGCGTGCTGGGGAGGGTGGGGGCCTCATACTCCCTGC
>CALMMY010000089.1 GCA_937868695.1 uncultured Comamonadaceae bacterium | reverse complement strand
CCCTCCCCAGCACGCCACGTCAGCACGGCATGGCTCGCCACCACACACGTCAGCCAAGAAAACGCAGTCCACCAAAGACAGCCTCAACACACTTGCCTGGTCAAAATCAGAATGGCTGCTGGGTCAAACCCCGATGCACAAAGGGCGGGTGTCGGCACATCATGGTGATCCACTGTTGACCGGAGCCCCCGATACCATGTTTACCCGCCGCCGCATCCTCCAGTCTTCTGCCGCCCTGAGTGCCGGGCTGGTTGGCCTTTCTGCCAAAGCCGCCGATCCCATCGTGTTCGCCGTCAACGAAGGCGTGACCTACCGCACCTCCACCGCCGACTTCCGCGAGCGCTTCGAGGCCG
Organism: uncultured Comamonadaceae bacterium; assembly: GCA_937868695.1. Classification (GTDB taxonomy): domain Bacteria; phylum Pseudomonadota; class Gammaproteobacteria; order Burkholderiales; family Burkholderiaceae_C; genus UBA2334. The sequence goes on along the minus strand of CALMMY010000089.1, from coordinate 2,677 downwards.
TGGGCGAAGACCTGTCCAAACTCCTCAAAACGCCGGTCAGCATCCAGTCGGTGCCCGCTTATGCCGATTTGCAAAAAGGCTTGCAGGAGGCCAAATACGGCCTGGCCTGGGTGCATCCGGCGCACCACGCCGTCCGCGCCATGACGCGCAGCGGCTACCGGCTGGTGTGCGTCACCAAGGGCTTTCAGGATTACCGTGCCCGCTTTCTGGTGGCCGCAGGTTCGCCCGTCAAGACGCTGGCCGATCTGAAGGGCAAAACCGTGGGCGCACCCGACAGCGATTCCATCACCTCGGTGCTGACGCGGGCCACCCTGCGCGATGCCGGTCTGGGCGATGGCATCACCAAGGTGCAGTACGTGCGCTACCAGGATGCCGTGCCCTTCATGGTCGAAAACGGGTTGGCCGCCGCCGGGGTCAGCGCCTCGGGCGCGGTGGTCAAGGCCTGGACGGAAAAGGGCGGTTCGGTGGTGGCCACCAGCAAGCCCGTGCCCATCAAGCAGATGCTGGCTTCCCCGCAGCTCACACCGGCCCAGTTGGCTGCCGTGCAGGAGTATTTGCTGGGGCTGGAGGCTGCCAAGGAGGGCCCAGCCCGCCTGGCCGCGTTCAAGGTGACCGGATTTGCCCAGGCCGACGAGGGGCAGCTCAAGGAGCTGGGGGCCTGGCTGGGCGTGTGATGGGGCCAAGGAGGCCGGGCCGGGGCAGGCCCGTTGTGGCTCAGGCCAGCGCGGCCTTGATGGCGGCGGACACCTGGCCCATGTCGGCCTTGCCAGTGAACTGGGCCTTGGCGGCCCCCATGATCTTGCCCATGTCGGCACCCGTCAGCGGGCGGCCCAGCTCGGCAGCCAGCGTTTGCACCAGCGTGGCCACGGCGGCCTTGATTTCGTCGGCGGACAGGCGGGCGGGCAGGTAGGCTTGCAGCACGGCCATTTCGGCCGCTTCCTTGTCGGCCAGATCCTGGCGCTCGGCCTTCTGGTAGGCCTCAATGCTGTCTTTGCGCTGCTTGATCAGCTTGTCCACGATGCCGACCACCATCGCATCGTCCAGCTCCACGCGCTCATCCACTTCTTTTTGCTTCATGGCGGCGGTGAGCATGCGGATGGCACCCAGGCGCTCGGTGTCCTTGGCGCGCATGGCGGCTTTCATGTCTTCGGTGATGCGTACTTTGAGGCTCATGGTCAATTTCAATCTCGGGGAGAACAAACAAAGCGCGTATTCTCCCCCATGCTTTCCCGTCGGCTGCCGCGTCAGAGCCCCTGCTCCAGCGCCAGCAGCTCGCTGATGTGCTGGCGGCGGCGGATCAGCCTGGGCTGGCTGCCCTGGTCAGCGGGGCCGACCAGCACTTCGGCAATCAGCGGGCGGCTGTTGTAGTTGCTGCTCATGCTGGCACCGTAGGCCCCGGTGTCGTGGATCACGAGGTAGTCGTTCACCTGCGCGGCGGGCAAGTCGCGCGTCAGCACCACGCCGCCTTCTTCCTGGGTGAACACATCGCCGCTTTCGCACAGCGGCCCGGCCACAACGGTGGGGAAGACGGGCGCACCGTCGGGCAGGTTGCCGCTGGCAGGCACGGTGCTCATTTCATGGTGGGCACCGTACATGGCGGGGCGCATCAGGTCCGAGAACCCGGCATCCACCAGTGTGAAATGCTGGCTGCCCTGGTGCTTGCTGGCGCGGACCTGGGTCACCAGCACGCCAGATTCGGCCACCAGATAGCGTCCTGGCTCGATTTCGAGGTGGACGGCATGGCCCAGGTGCTGCGCCACGGCCTGGCGTGCCGCGTCCCACAGGCTGAAGTAGTGCGCGGTGTCGATGCGGTCGCCGCCGGGCAGGTAGGGGATGGACAGGCCACCACCGGCTGAAATGGCCTGCACGTCAGCCCCGGAGGTCTTGACCAGCTCGACCATGGCGGTACAGACCTCTTGCAGGTGGCTGTAGTCCACGCCCGAGCCGATGTGCATGTGCAGGCCCACCAGTTTCAGGCCGTGGTTGGCAATGGCGGCCAGCGCGGCGGGCAGCTCGGTGTGCCAGATGCCGTGCTTGGAGTGCTCGCCGCCGGTGTTGGTCTTGTTGCTGTGGCCGTGGCCGAAGCCGGGGTTGATGCGCAGCCACACGGGGTGGCCGGGGTTGCGCTGGCCGAGCTGGTGCAGCATGTCGATGCTGCCCGCGTTGACCGGAATGCCGTGGGCCACCACCAGTTCCAGCGTGGCCGCGTCGATCAGGTCGGCGGTGAACACGATGCCGGATGCGCCTTGGGCATTGGGCGCGGCGGTGAAACCTGCGGCCAGCGCCCGCTGGATTTCGCCGGGCGACACCGCATCCACCACCACGCCATGCGCACGCATCAGGCTCAGCAGGTGGGTGTTGGAGTTGGCCTTCTGTGCAAACCGGATGGTGTCGAAGGCCTGCAGGTCGCGGATGCGGGCAACGATGGTGTCGGTGTCATACACCCACAGAGGGGTGCCGTGGGTCTGGGCCAATTGGCGCAGGGTGTCGGGGGTAAAGGGGTTCATGGGCGGCAGTGTGCCGGGTTTGGGGTATTCTGAAAAATACTTTGATTTTGAATGTTGATTCATTTTGGATATGCATACCATGCGCCTCACCCACCGCCACATTGAAGTGTTCCGTGCCGTCATGCTGGCGGGGCAGGTGACGCGGGCTGCCGAGGTGCTGCACACCTCGC